>NZ_JAKUFR010000006.1:0-106138 GCF_022663555.1 Bacillus cereus group sp. BfR-BA-01381 | reverse complement strand
TTGTATTACACAATCCATACTAATGATTATAAATGTTAAAGGTGGTGCATTGGATTGATAGTTCTTGAAACTGAACGCCTCGTTCTTCGCTGGTTTGATATAAAAGATGCTCCATTTATTCTTAAATTAGTAAACGATCCTGCATGGATTCAGTATATCGGTGATAAAAGGATTAAAAACTTAGAAGATGCAAAAAAATACATCTTAAACGGACCCATCGATATGTATAATAAAATGGGCTTTGGCCTTTACTTAGTAGAACGAAAAGAAGATTTCACTTCACTTGGTATGTGCGGTCTTATTAAAAGGGATTCATTAGAAGATGTTGATATCGGCTTTGCCTTTTTAGAAGAATTCCGTTCAAAAGGATATGGCTACGAGTCAGCCTCTGCTGTAATCGAATACGGTGTACAAAAACTAGGACTGAAACGAATAGTAGCAATTACTACTATTGATAACATCCATTCAGGAAAGCTTTTAGAAAAAGTAGGATTGAAGTTCGAAGAGATCATTTCAGACTCAGGGGAAGATTTAAAATTATTTGGGTATAACGCATATTAAATTGACAGCGTTCTCTTTTAACCTAATCAAAAAATATTTCTTCAATATATGATTAAAATACTCATCTGTTTTTTAACGATATAACAACGCTAACATTTAAATCACAACCCTAATTTTCAGTACTGTATTTATTCTTAAAAACTCTCTATCTTGTTCTTAAATTTGTCAAAACTCTTATGTAGTTACATGAAAAGTTTATGCTAATATGTTACTAAGAAACTATGCGTTCCCTTAACCCTGTATTCGGCCCTGTATTTTTTGCAGGGCCTTTGTTTATTTAATTTACTTATCACGTGCTTATACACATTAAAAGTTATTTCAAATGTAATAAACAATAAATAATAAAATAATTTTAAAATGAAATGTCCAAAAAAGCCTAATCTTTCTACAATACATTGAGAAATTAGGCTTTTTAATAGGAAAATGAAAATTCATAAACAATGAATAATTTACATGTTAGGCTTATCTGTTAAAGCAGAAATAATCCTGTTCACTAAGTCTTCTGGCATCCATTCATGATTTGTATCATTCGTTTCAGTTGGTCCTAAAGAATCAATGAACTTTTTAAACTTTGGAAATAAAACAATAGAAGTGATCCAATGGATCGTATGATTTATAGAGAAAAAATGAAAAACTCCTTGTTTTTCACCCTCCTGTAATATTGCTTTTAACTGTTCAAAACTACCTATAAAATACGGTTTAATCTTTTCTAATCTTGCACTTTCCTTAATAATCTCCTCATAGGCCAATGTGCCAATTTCAGGATTTTCTTTTATATGTGTAGTAAAAACTGTTAAATATTCTCTTAGAGCATTAATAGGATTAAATTGATTCTTCTCAAGAAAATTAGGTAACTCATTTGCAAGCCCATATTTCTTAAACACCTCATAATATAGGTTTTCTTTCCCATTAAAATAGTAAGAAGCCATAGCAACATTGACTTTCGCTTCTTTTGCAATTTCTTGTATGCTCGTACCTTCGTAGCCACGCTCTCCAAATTTTTTCTTAGCAGCCTTCAAAATATTTTCCATCGTCTGCTCTCGAGACTTCCCCATTTTACACACCTCAAATAATATATATTTCACTTCAAAAATCCAATACGGACTTTGAATAGAGTATCTTTTTAATGAAATTTAATTATATATTTAAAGTAGTAACTTAACAACCGATGAAGTCTTGATTACTTTAAACTATTGGCCACACAACGTACATCTCCTAAATCTCTCCTGTCCTATGTCATCATACAAAGAATTCATTTAAAAATGAAATAAAAATAAACACCATACTTAAAACAATATCCCGCTGTGTAGCATGAATAGCTTTCCAATACTTCACACTCTTTTCTAATTGAGTATAAGAATGAACAAACAATAATAAGGACCAGAGTTTATCTGTTTTTACAGATAAACTCTGGTCCTTTCATTACGTTATGCAGATTTAACATAAACCTTTATACTCATATCTTGATGAAATAATTATCCATCAATTGTACTTCGTTTGCTGATTAGATTTGTTTAATCTCAATATAAGGTCCTTTGATGTTTAATTTGTTAATGTCATTTGAGATATTACCTACAGTTGTTTTTTCATTAAACGTGTAGACCTTTTCACCATTTACAAAGATACCCCAATTTTTATCTTCGTAACTGATACCATAACCAGCATTGCTAGATGTCGCTTTGAGTTGGTTTCCATTCATTGAAAAAGATAATTTCCCTTTTCCTTTGTTAAGTTGGTTATTCACATTGTTGATACTACTCATTTGTTCTACAAGGGCTTTTTGGTTATCAAGAGTAACTTGATGGTTTTTCCAGTCTAATTTATAGTTGTTTGTAAAGAACTCATTATATGTATCTTTATTATTTGTTCCCCACCATTTTGAACTTACCCATTCGATATTGTACTGGTCTGAAATTCTACGATTTGTTATTTTTAAATCAGATGTAGATTCTGTTTTATCAGCAGTAATAACTGCTACTACATTAGGAGAAAAACCATATCCTGTTAAAGCAGGTACTGTATCTTTTGAAACAAAATTATTCGTTCCTTCATTATAACTACGTGATTTCATAAATAGTTGATTACCATAGAAAGTATTAAATGAATCACGATTATAAATTCCCCACTCCGGATAATTAAACGATTGGAATCCTACTTTCCAATTCAATTTTTTATCTGTATGAGTCTCTAATACCGTTTTATAGTCTACTTGATCGTAAGATACACTTTCTTTCCAAGCAAAGCTACCTGTAATACTCGCATCGGCATTTGGCCCTTTATCATTTACCCCAACTTTCACACTTCCGCCAAGTGTATATCCTACTTCAGAAGTAACCTTTGCTGAAGTCATTGTATTCACTGGGGCAGCTTTATGAAATTGAGCGCTATCACCACTTGTTATTTCTGCTTCCGTATGATACGCCGATGGCCATTTTAAACCTGCGTTATAGTATCCGCCATTAATTGTATATTTCGCATCTATATTACTACCATCAGTGGTAACAATTGCAATCTTTTTATCTGCGTAAGGATCCTCAATAAAAGAAACCTTTATTGAATTTTTAATATTCTGCTTCATGTCATAAGTAGTTTTAAAACTATTATAGACTTTTCCACCATTTTGAAGATTTTCTACAGTTCCTTTAGAATCTGCAAATGCAGATGTTGCTTGTAAACCAAGTGATCCAGACATAATAACCGACGCTACCGCAACACTTTTAGCTATTCCATTTGCTTTTTTCATACAGACAGCCACTCCTTTTTAAACATTTAAAAGATATAAACGTATTATTTTTAGCTCTCAATACTAAAGATAGATTCATAACGTTACAATGTAGAAATTTATTAATCTTTATGACAATAACTATCAACACTTGTTTTGCTAATTTCTATCTCTTTTTACTGATAACTATTATCAATATTATTAAAACACAGAATAACGATTTAAACAATAATTTTAAATATACATTTAAAATTATTGTTTAAAAAAGTGCAAAAAAATTATAGAATTCTTTATTTCGAGAATTACTATATATTCATTTACCTATTGCAACCTATATTCAGATACATTATTCCCCTTCCATTCATAATAATCTAAAATCCCCTCGTAAATGGCTTCTGCTGCAATCTGTCTTCCATTTTCTGTAGATAACTTACTGTAATCAATACCATTATCTATAAAAGCAAGTTCCGTTAACACAGCTGGCATGTCATTTTCTCTTATAACATGAAGATCTCCATGTTTAACACCTCTATCACGTGTTTGAAGTGCGTCTACTAATCGTTCTTGAATTTTTTCAGCTAAAACACGACTTTCTTCCACATGAGAATTTGTTTTTTCAGATTTAGAAGATTTATAGTAATATGTTTCTGTCCCTTTTGCATTACCGTTAAAAGCATTTGCATGAATGCTTATAAAGATATCACCCTGATTTTGCTTAGCAAACTTAACACGTTCCTGTAAAGAGCTTTTTTGATCATGTCCAGGTCTAGTATCAGATTCACGAGTTAGTAAAACTGTAAATGGAGTATGTTTTTCAAGCAATTGTTGAAGACGTAAAGAAGTATCTAGTACAATCTTACTTTCAGGTAATCCCTTTGTGTTTTTTCCAGGATCTTCGCCGCCATGTCCGGGGTCAATAATAATTGCTTTATTTTCTAAAGGATTACTTTGACTATATTGAAGCATATCTGTTTTTGCGGTTAGTTGTGCAGCTTCAGCACGTGTTATAAATCTATTTGGTTGCCAACCATTATCTGTACCAACTGAAATTTTTAAATCAATTAAGATATTTGCGAACTTTTCACCCCAATGTCCCTTTAAATCTTCAAATTTACTTTGTCCATTGTTAGTGCTTTTATTTTGTAGTTTATATGCATTCACTAGCATAGTAGCCATAGCAGCACGAGTAACTTTTCCAGAAGGGTTAAATATTCCATTTCCTTCACCTTTAATTATTCCTGCCTTTTCAGCTGCGGCAATATAGGGAGTTCCCCAGTGGTTTTGTGAATCTTTAAAAGATGGTTTTGCATTTAAATCAATGTGTATACCAAGAGCCTTTGTCATAATGGTTGCCGCAGAAGCTCTATCTAATGTGTCATTTGAACCAAAAGTTCCATCTGGATAACCATTCAATACTTGCTTATCAACTAAATAAGTAACTGATTTGTCAGCCCATGCAGGAACATCTGGGAATTTATGAGTATCTGCAAAAATACTAGAAGAATAAGATAGTAGACTTCCAGCAAGAATTCCTGTAGCAATTAATTTGTTCTTCAAAATTTAGCACCTCTAAAAATTTATTACAAGTTAGTAAATATATCATTGATAGTTAATCTTTACATAATACTCCTTAGAATAAAGCATAGATTAAGTTGGTATTAACACTATATTACAAATGAATAATTTAAAATCGAACTATTATTCCGAAAAGAATCTTCAGACATACACTTATAGATTGAAACTATTCAATATATTCACCAACATTGTGTAACTAGTATAGTTACTTATATATATGAGTGTCAATTGAAATAACCTTACAGTTTTGTAAGGTAACAAACTTAATAATTTATTAAGTAATTATTAAACAATGTAAATAATTATCTTTTATTTTAAGCACACTCCTTCTAAATTATTATTGATGCCTATTTCCAGCCTTAATGCACATCTTAAAAAGAGCACTTTTGAAAAGTACTCTTTTTACTTTGCACGCCACTGATTCTATTAGAAAACTTTTTACGAATTATGAACCTACAAACCTAGAATTCCTACAATCTGACGAGCCTTAGCATTATCAATATAATAATGCATCTCTAATCCACGTCTTTCTGCACGGAGCACGGTTCCCCTTAATTTTGATAGATGCTGTGAAACAGTGGATTGCGGGAGCCTTAATATTTCTGTCAACTGTGTAACATTACACAGTTTATGATGCATTAATTCATTTACAATTTTTAATCGAACGGGATGTGCCATTACCTTTAATACATCTACATCTTCCTCTCGGATTTTAGCTAGATCTCTATTAGATATTAATGTTGTCATTTCGCATTCCCCTTTATTATTAATTTCTATTTTCCAATTATCCTTATAAGTAGTACTTATAGCTATTTATCATTTGTCCTGTTGAGAAAATATATTCTCGTTCTTAAACAAAAAAAGACATCAATCCTATAAACAGTTTTTACTGTTCCAATGAATTGATGCCCTCTAATTTTTAGCCAAACTATATTTTGTTTTAAAAGGATTATTTTATAACTTTGAATGAGACTTAACATTCTTCGTTGCATAAAAAGTAATACTTTTCTCCCTTACTTAAAGTACAAATTAAAATCTTGATTCCCCTTACACATATTGTAAAATCCAAAAGAAATGTTTCTTCATTTTATCTTATACAGACAGATATATTATGTATTTCTCAACAGCAATAAACGTAGCTAAATCCCCTATAATAGTATCTCTAGCTGGTAACTGTCATACCTTTTTAAAATATCACTGTCTTTAATAACAGATCCTTTTAACTTTCCTCAATTAAAATATGCTTTTTATTTCATTTTCTGTTTAACCTCAATGATATGTAAACCTCTTTTAATCTATTAATCTCCTACTAAACTTCCCCATGTAGAGATAAAGGAGACTTCTCGTTCAAATAATAAATTATGCAATATTACATTTGATAATCATTTTCAATGTAACTATAATGATTACAGGGTCACTTTTAATCCAAATATTCTATGTGGAGGTTTTATTATGTTTAAAAAAATCATTGTATCTTCTATGGCGCTTACTATGTTTGGTGGGGCTGCAACTATGCTAGAAACACCTACCGCTCAAGCGGCTTCTTATAACTCAACATCATCTTCTTACTTTGATGTCACTCCTGAAGAAGCGGCTACTTTTTATCAATCTCAGGACTATAAAAAATTAAAAGCCTTTATGGATGACTTTGAAGCTAGAAATCCTTATGTTCCTGGTGGAGGCTACGCTCAAGGTAGTGTTCGTATGCAAAAATTCAATGATGCTCTTAGAGATGCCAAATTAACAAATGTATACCAAGAATTTATTAGAATTTCGTACTACAATCATTATCCAGAACCAAAATAATCTAAACAAATAAAATGCTTATTACTTTAACTTAGCCTAATTTTAAATGTATAGCCTAAAACTAGAAAAACCACTTATACAAGTGGTTTTTCTAGTTTCTTATGTAATTTAACTGAATTTCAAGTCACCTTCATTTTAAGATTTCTCAAAATCGACATCCTCGTTTTTACTTTTATGTGTAATTCTCATTTCAATATAGTTTCTTTCGAGTAAGTAAAGACTAAATTAACTTATAAAAAAGGCGTTTTAAATTTAATTCATAGATCTTACTGCAACTTGGAATTGTCCCTTAGAACCATCATCATTTGAAACGTAAATACTATACGTTCCAATTGGTAATGGAGATAGAGCATTCCGTACATTTGTAACATTAATTTGTTGTTCTCCAGGTTTTATATAACCACCAACAATTAGCTCCATATTTGGACCTTTTATACTATATCCCATTGTATTTTGACCATTATTTTTCATAAAGAAGCTTAAATTTTCACTCCCACTATATACAAAAGAAGTTATAGCCTCTCCACTATAATCCATTGTTTGAGTTAATAATATGTCTGTAGGAATATGTTCAACAAAATGAATTGTATCATTCATTTTGTTTACTTCTTCAGCATAAGTATTATTTCCTAACACACCAAGTGTTAATGCTGAAATGACTCCACAACTAAGCACTAGTTTATTAAACTTCATTTTAAGTTCCCCCTTGATGTTTGTATTCTATTACCATCATACATTCTTTTGTAAGTGCGTTTTTATGTAATAATTCATATCTTTAAACCTATATATCTTAAATTTACACCTTAATGGTTATTAAGAAACTGACATAGATAAGGCTACAGTATTATGCTTCACAAAAAAGAACATGTAAATTTCAAAGTCTTTTTCCCACAAGAATTCATACAATTAAATACCAAGACACTCAAATAAATAGTGTTTCCATTTCAGATAAAATATACTAATAAAAAATTTTGAAATTTTCACTTTGTAATTTGATATATTCCATGTTAATATAACGAAGGCTACAAAACAGAAGTCACCACATATATCATCTTCACAGAATATTCACAATCAAAAAAATCATTTTTATCAGTAACCCAATCCAAATTTCACCTATACAAAAATCAAATTCTAGTTTTATATATAAATATCTAAGTAGATTTTTTATCTATTATTTCTTCTAACTTCCTTATCAATTTTAATACGAATAATATAATAGTGCTTTTTCAAGTGCTTTTCCTATTTTAGATAGAAAGTCTACTGATACTAAACATCTAGGTTTAACTCATACATAATCCTATATACAAACTATCGGAGATGCAAAACTATGGGAATTTCTACTCTTTTATTAAATACCTTTATAATAATAATTTGTATCCTTAGCTACCATGTATTTTGGTTAGAATTTAAAGAAAAAATAATATGTAATCATATATTGATTTCTATCCTTTCCTCCGTTGCTATTATTTTTTGCATGACGTTTCCTTTTCATTTACATGCTGGATTTATTTATGATTTACGTTTTATTCCTATCATATTAGTTTTTCTATACGGAAATACAAAAAACATTGTTTTTATAGGAATTTTATATCTTTCTTATCGATTTTACTTAGGCGGAAATGGCGTTCTTCCATCATTTATTATCTTTACTATTATTTCTGTTATAACAATGTTCTTTCGTAACGTATTACCTAAGTATGTTAAAGAAAAAAAACTATTATTAAGCTTGCTTCTTATTTTAGTATGTACAACTTCACTTTCTATCTGCGGTTTTGTAACTCAAATAAATACAGGTGGTAAAATAGACTCTACTCTCATAGAATTTTTATTAAATTATATAATCATTAATATTTTCACAGTATTATTATCAGTTTATTTAATAGAGGGAATGATTGAGAAATATAAAATGAAAGAAAAGCTGCAACGGGCTGAAAAATTTTATATAGCTAGCGAACTAGCCGCGTCCATTGCACACGAAATTCATAATCCACTAACCACAGTACATGGATTCACTCAATTGTTAAATGAAAAACATGCCTCTAAGCTACCTCAGAATCAGTACTTAGAAATCATGTTAATTGAAATGCAGCAAATACAATCCACTATTAATAACTATTTATCCTTAACAAAACCACAGAACACCCTAAATGAGAAAATAGATATTAATCATATTTTAAATCAAGTGAAAGACACTATTTCACCACTCGCTCTATCATATAAAGTTGAAATAAAACAAAATAGTACAGATTCCTTTTATATAAATGGAGACCCCGAAAAATTCAGAATCTGTCTAAACAACATCATACAAAACGGAATTGAAGCCATGATAAATGGTGGCGTATTACAAATAAATATACAGAAAATAAAAGGGAATATTATAATCGATATTATTGATTCAGGGATTGGAATGTCCTCTCAACAAATAAAACGAATTGCTTTGCCATTCTATTCAACAACAGAAAAAGGGACTGGACTTGGCACTATGATTGCTTATAGCATTATTAAAGAATTAAACGGAGATAGAGAGTGAATTAGGTAAAGGAACACGTTTTTCTATTAGTATCCCCTGCTAATATGACGGAATTATTTAAATGATAAAATTTTCACTACTTAACTTATTAAATAAATTTAAAAAATCCCGCTACTCGACTCATTAGTCATCTTGATTTCGCGAATGAATTAAAAGTAATAAGGACCAAAGTTTATCTATTTTTACGGATAAACTTTGGTCCTTTAATTAAATCAAACATACTTGAATTTTATTACTTTGCTCACATCTCTATGAAATAATAATTTATAGATTGTACCTCATTTACTGATTAGATCTGCTTAACTTCAAGATAAGCTCTCTTAATACTTGATTTCTTCATATCATTAGATACTTCCCTACAGTTATTTTTTCATTTAAATTATAAATTTTTTTAATATGCATAACGATACTCCAGTATTTATTTTTGTAACTGATATCGTTACCTGCATTACTAAATATAAGCTTAAATTGATTTCCATTCATTGAAAGACTATTTCTCTTTTACTATTTCACTTCTACCGTATAATTCCCTGTTCCCCCGCTATACTGATACACATGTAAGTAATACTTTCCTGGATACGTGTAGTAACTTCCTACTAACTTATTCCCTTCTTGCTGTGCATACGTAACATAATTATTTAAATCTGCTTCCGAATAAAGAACCCAGTTCATTCCGATATTATTTTCATTCGTTACGTTAATTTGAAGGTTTTTAGCAGTATCCACATTAATTTCAAAGAAATCACTCGTATCGCCATTTCCTAAACTAGCACGTAAAATTTGATTTAGCTGCAGTTTATTTGCTGTTTGAAATGAGTTATTCGGCTCTTTTTCCACACTGTTATCTTCTTTCTTTTGAACCGTTACATTCGTTGTAGCAGTATTCGTTAATCCTTTGTCATCTGTTACTGTTAATTTCGCTGTATATGTTCCTTCTTTTGTATACACGTGAGTCGGATTTTGCTCATCACTTACTGCTCCATCGCCAAACTCCCATTTATACGAAATGATTTTCCCATCTTCATCTTTTGATCCATCGCTTTTAAACGAAATTGCTTCATTTACCTTTCCGCTATATGGACCATTTATAACCGCAACTGGCGCTTTATTCACAGCACCTTCTTCTGTATTAATACCATGGAATACAACATCATACTCAAATTGTCCTGCTGCATTCACACGATAGTTTACGAAGTATGCTGTTACTGTTTTATAGCCTGTCCATTCTTTCGCACTTAAACGTTTTAACGTATCATTCACGTTTTGTGTAATTGTCTTCCAGTCTTCATATTCTCCTTTTGCAGTAGTACCTGTGTATGTTCCTTGTAGTGTAAATGTATGAAAGAACTGTGATTTATTTTTCTTAACTGATACATTATTTAATTTTGCTTCTGCTGTAATTTCTGCCGCAATATCTGAAACTGGTTTCGGTGCGTGAGTTGCTAAATAATCATCTGATACTAACGGAACATTATATTTCTCACGGTTATCTACTAACATTTGCATATAATCTTGATATTCTTTATTTAAATTCACATCTTTACTTAAAGCAGAGCGGTATGCATCATATGCTGTTACATCATTTTTCCTAATAAGATCATGAATTTTGTCAAACATATCATATCTCTTATTGTACATGTACGATTGTAAAGCGAAGGAATAATTATAGAAATCCCACGTTCCATATTTTGCGTTTAACGTTCTCTCTGCTGTATAACGTTCTGCTGGATTTGAAGATATTCCTCCTATAATGCTCTTTCTCGGTACAACATTATCTGTTCTCGTTGCCCCTGCAAAAAACTCCGCATTCCCTTCTTCAAACCAAGATAATCTCTCATTCTCATACATCTTCCCTTGTCCCCAAAGTCCTGGCACTTCATATCTACCTTGTAAGTAATGTGTGAACTCATGTCGGAACAATTCTTCTAAACTATAAATACTTTCTTCTGGCGTACGTTCATAAGTAAAGAACGTACCTGTTCCTTCTATATAAAGACCGCCGTTATTCGTTTCATATCCGTATAATTGACGGTTAAATTGATATTCAGATGGGCTATTATAAATAACCATTGTTAATACATCATCAGGATTGCCTTTTTCTAACGGCTGGTCACTTTCAACCGTACGATGGAATTGTGCCTTCACTTCTTTTGCCGCCCAATATAGACGTTTTACTTTTTCTTCTGTCACCTTATCTCCAGCTTTTAACACAATTGCTCCATCATCGAACGTATACGTTTTCGGTAAATATTTTTTCTTACCATCTTCTCTTATTTGATCTAGATCAACCACTTTACCATTCGCATCTTTCCCGCCATAATTCGTCGCAATTTGCTCAGCAGCTACGAAATATTGCTCTCCTAAATACGGATACATTTTCATTGCGTCCGTTACAACTTGCAACCCTTTCGTTCCTGTACTATGGAACGTACCAAGTCTACCTGTATAATAAATACCATTATTAATTAACCAACCATTTTTCGCTGTCACCGTTCCAATTAAGGCAAAACGACTTAATTCATTAATATAGCTATCAATTTTTTGATACCACATTGTATCTTTCGGTGCTTTTCTCGTATCGTATAAATACGATTGAATATCGTAATCAACACCTTGCATAATATCGTAAATCGCATTTCCAGCTGATAGATTGTCTACCAATGTAGAAAAATTATCGTTATATTGTTTAAAAATCTTTGCAGCTGATGTTATCGTTTCCACATCACTCGAAGCATTTCCTATTAATTTTCCGTATGATGAGACAACTCTATTTTGTTCTAACGTACCGAGTTTGAAATTCGGGTTATTCGCAATCGTTTTTAATGCAGGTAAGCATTTATCATGATAGCTTCGATCATTTAGTTTACTTAATTCTGTATGATAAAATCCTAGATAAAACCCTGAGCGTAATACCTCTACTAAAGTCTCAATCCCTTTTGAATCATCCTTCGTATAAGCTTGTCCTTGCTGCTTCAATTTATCAATAATTGCCTGCATTCTACTATCATTTTGATAGAATGCAAGACTATCCTTATTAAACTGAAATAGCCCAGTAATTTGCTCCCAATCAATTGTTACAAGTAAATCCACTAACTGCTGATTGCTCAATTGATTTAATTCAGCAATTGTATACGTTTTCGCTGCGGTTAATTGTTTACTTTTCTTTTTTACTTCAGGCGGTCTTTGTGACAAATCAGCAAATTGTAGCCTTTTCTCAAAAGACTTATTTTCCAACACTTTTGATGAATGAGCTAATTCTTGCACTGGTAATTGTACACCAACCGGCTCCATTTTGAGCACATTCCGATATGAAACTTGCTCTCCCTTTGTACCTTCTGCCAATGCGCCCCCTTGAAAACTCCCTAACATGAAACTAGCAAAGCTTACCCCTACTAACACTTTTTTTGAATAGCCTTTCATGCTCTCCCCTACCTTACATTTTTAGTGTACCGCACCATTATTTTACTATTTTTACTTTTTATACTGTATTGAGAAAAAATAAGGTAACGTTCACACATGTATCCATACCATGCAAAATTAACACTTGACTTTATGTGCGTTTTATATCAAAAAAAGATAGATGATAGCGTAATTCCCGCTACATCTATCCTCGTTTTCAGCGCTATGATTTTAACTTTATGAATGTAACTTCCGGTAATGTTTGCATATGCTGAATAAACTCATTCTTTTCTTCTGGCGATATATTTTTCAGTTGCATCCCTACCTTATAAACAGTTTCTATACCTTGCTGTGAAGCTTCCACTTCATATGAAAGTATTGGAATGCCTTTCACTTGTAGTGTTTCTAATATTTGTTGTACTGCTTCATGTTTATTTATACACATTTGCACCGTTATATTTTGTGGAAATAAAAATTGCACCTTAAAAATACGACTTACAATCTCTAAACCAATTAAAACGAGAATCGTCGCTCCAATTCCTACTACATACATGCCAGCCCCAATTGTTAATCCAATTCCTGCTGTGGCCCATAAACCAGCTGCTGTCGTTAATCCTTTCACCGCCTGCTTTTGAATAATAATTGTCCCTGCACCTAAAAAGCCTACACCACTAACAACTTGTGCTGCAATACGGCTTGGATCAAGTGCCATATGTTCTTCATTCATAATATCTGAAAAAGCATATTTCGAAACGACCATTATTAATGCACTCCCTACCGCTACTAGGAAATGTGTTTTTAATCCCGCCTCTTTTGATCGAATTTCCCTTTCAATACCGATTATTGCCCCTAACAAACCCGCAACACCAATTCGTATAATGAAATCAAAATTTGCACTCACGAGCCCTTCCCCCTTTCATTCATTATAGATAGATAAAACAAAAATTATCACACACATCCATGTATCGATATGAAGGAATTTCACTAAAATACACTTAATACCTAGGTCGTTTTATGTTAATATTTTAAATATTAACATAAAATAAATAACTTCCAATTTTAAACATCCACTCATTTTCTTGAAAAAACAAAGGTGGATTACATGAAATGAGGTTGAGAAAGTTTGGAAAACGCTTTCATTTTTTGTTGTAATTTTTTATACATTCTACATAAATAAAGGAGCTTGCTAACAATGAACGTCTCTTTGCTTACACCTACTACCGATTTACAAGACGAATACTTAGATTTTTATAACGAATGGAAAGATAGCGGTGAAACGATGATTCCGTGGGTTATTACAAAAGACCCTTCTAACTTCCCCGCTATGGTACAAGAACTACTAGATGCCCATAACGGAATAAATCTTCCTGAATCTTGGGTACCAGATTCTACGTATTGGCTCGTTACAGATCATAATAGAATTGTAGGCGCTGTTAATATACGTCATAGTTTAACCGAACATTTATTTAACGCTGGCGGTCATATCGGTTATGGCATTCGCCCTTCTGAAAGAAGAAAAGGTTATGCTACGAAGTTATTAGAATTATCTCTAGAAAAAACGAAGGAATTAAACATCGAGAAAGTACTTGTTGTTTGTGACGAAGTGAATACAGCTTCTGAAAAAACAATTTTACATAACGGTGGACTTCGTGATGATGATTTCACTGAGGAAGATGGGAATGTAGTAAGAAGGTTTTGGATTGAGCTATGAAGAAGTCCACCAATAAACATACTCTTGTTATAGAGAAGTATAGTAGAAGTAATGAGCTACAAGTAAAACAACTATTAAAATTCTTTCCTTTCAATCCGTGTGCTACCTGGATTACGTATCAAAAAGAAATCGGAAGGTAATTATACACCTTCCGACTTCTTTTATGCTGTTTCTATTTCAAACTGTACTGTAATACCACTAGGGTCTACTACAGTAAATCCATTTAAAATCTCATTTATTCCATGTTGTTTTTCTATTAATCTTTCTTTCACTTCATCTAACGCTTCTTTATGCGGCAGTACTATCGTATACACTTTTAATCCAGTTGCATGTGCCGGTGGGTGCGGATTATTTACTCCGTTCCACGTATTTGCGCCTATATGGTGATGATATCCTCCTGCAGAAATGAATACGCAGTCATCTTCGCGTTGCTGTACTTCAAAGCCTACTGTATCTACATAAAATTCATATGACTCCTCTACATCGGCTATCCGTAAATGCACGTGTCCAACGACAGTATTAGCAGGTAATCCATCAAATTCATAATCAACAAGCGTTGCTAGTTCTTTTAAATCAAGCGGGGTACTTCCTCCTGGCCCTTCTCCCCATTGATCGCGCGGACGATCCGCATATATTTCAATACCATTTCCCTCTAAGTCATGTAAATAAAACGCTTCGCTATACGTATGATCACTCGCACTATTAAACCTTGAAATTGGTAAAATTTCATTTGAATATGTATAACGTCCCTCTTGCTCAGCTGGACTATCAATTACATTCTTATTACGAATCACACCAAATAATGCCGAAGCAAACGCCTCACGAGTCGGAACTAAAAAGGCTACATGATATATACCAGTCGTACGCGGCTCTTGCAGTAACCCGGCCTCTAACTTTTCAAGAACAAGTAACGTGTTCTTTCCACCTTTTCCAGATAAATACGCTTTATTCCCCTCTTGCTTAATTACTTCTAAACCTACAACATTCTCGTAAAAAGCAATTTGACGTTCTAAATCTAACACCTTAAATTCAACATGACCAATACGTGTTTTTGGATGAATTTGTACCATGAGTAACTTCCTCCCCAGTTTCCTTTTATTTTTATATAAGTTGATGGACAATAGCCACATTCAACGAACATACTTTAATTTTGTTTTTTTGTAGCATCAACTTTCAGCCATTTTGTTGATATTTCGCTTAATGTCCCATCTTGTTCTAATTCTTTCAATGCTTTATTTATATCTTCTAACTTTTCGCTCTTTTTAGCAAATGGAAATGCAATCTCTCCCCATTTAAGTGGACCAAATCCTACTTTCACATTATCTAAATCGGCCTTTTTAATTGTTGTTTCTACTTGCACTTTATCATTATAGTAAGCATCTACACGACCAAGTCCTACTTCATTCAATTCTGCTGTTGGATCTTCTGAGAACGTTTTAATTGTAAAAGCATTATTTTTATTTAAAGCTTTTAATTCTTGTTCCCCGGCTGTACCAAGCCCCACACCTACAGTCTTTCCTTTTAGATCTTCTATCGATTTAATTGTATTATTATCTTTCTTAACCGCGAAAACAGATCCTGAATAAACATATGGAATTGAAAAGTCATATTTCTTTTTTCTTTCCGGAGAAACCGATAATTCATTTGCAATTGTATCAATACGACCCGAGTCTAATAAACCGAATAATCCTTCAAAATCAGAAACGTTCCATTCAACTTTATATCCAGCTTTTTTAGCAGCCGCTTCAATAATTTCAGCATCAAAACCTTTTACTTTCTCACCCTCTTTAAAAATAAATGGACTACGACCTGCAGACGTCCCAACTTTCACTACTTTTTCATCTGTTTTTTTGCTCGCTGTATCTGAACCACAAGCAGATAAAAGCCCAACCGATACTGTTAATGCTAATGTTAGTAATAATGATGATTTCCTCATAATTTTTCCTCCTAAATAACGAAATGATTGCCTTCTTCTGAAGCATTCAATTGTCGTAAAAACTTTTTCGTACGCTCATTTTGTGGATTCCGAAAAATTTCTTCTGGCGTTCCCTGCTCTACAATAATGCCATCAGCCATAAATATAATACGGTCCGCTACTTCTTTCGCGAAATTCATTTCATGTGTGACAATAACCATCGTTATATGCTGCCTTGCCAAATCCTTAATGACTTGCAATACCTCGTTCACTAATTCTGGATCAAGTGCAGAAGTCGGTTCATCAAACAATAATACAGCGGGATTTAAAGCCATTGCCCTAGCAATACCTATTCTTTGTTGTTGCCCACCTGATAACATCGTTGGGTAGAAATTTTCTTTTTCAGCTAAACCTACTTGTTTTAATATTTCTTTTGCTATTCTTTTTGCTTCTTCTTCACTTTTTTTCTGCACAACTGTTAATGGCGTTGTAATATTTTGCAATGCTGTTTTATTTTTAAATAAATTATAATTTTGAAAAACCATCGCTGTTTTTTGGCGTAATTTTATTATTTCCTTTTTATAAAGCTTCTTCACATGAATCTCTAAATCTTCAATTCTAATACTTCCATCCTCTGGTTGTTCTAATAAATTTAAACATCTTAATAGTGTCGATTTACCTGAACCAGAAGGTCCAATAATGACTACCACTTCTCCTTTATTTACAGTAAGTGAGATTCCTTTTAGTACTTCATTACTTTTATAAGATTTATACAAATCACTTATCTCAATCACACATATCACCTCATCCTTGTTACAAATACGGTGCATCCAGTTTCTTTTCTAACTTTTTCTGTCCCCAGCTAATTACGATTGTAATAATCCAATATACAATTGCTACCGCTAAGTAACTTTCCATATAACGATACGATTGTGCCGCTAACATTTTCGCTTGCGCTAAAATTTCAGCCACCCCAAGTGCAAAAGATAACGAAGATTCTTTTAACAATCCAACAAAATTATTTCCAAGTGACGGTACTGCAACCCGAATAGCTTGCGGAAAGATAATCTGTCGCATAGCTTGCGCCTTTGTCATTCCAACTGATAAACAAGCATCCATTTGTCCCGATTCGACAGCATTTAATGAACCCCGAATAATTTCTGACAAATACGCTGCATTATTTAAACTGAGACCAATTAAAGTCGCTTGCATCGCTGTAAGTACTGTAAAGGTTGGGAATATTTGCGGCAATCCGAAATACAACACGAACAATTGAACTAATAAAGGTGTTCCTCTAAAGAAAGATATATATACTCTTGCAATAGAATATAGAAATTTCGTTTTGTTTTTCGTTATGATCGCCAAACCTATCCCTATAACAAAAGAAATAATCATTGAAACTACAGTAATTCCTAAAGTTATGTATACATACTTAAATAATTGCGGAAAACTTTCTAAAAAATACGTTACATCAAACTTCACTCTATCCCCCCTCTCTAAATAAAAAACTCTTCTTACACATATAAGAAGAGTTGAATGTTAATCCATTTCCCCTCATCTTCCAAACGCTTCATACGTTTGCTGGACTTAGCACAGTACTTTTATAGCCTGTTGCTGAGATTTCATCGGGCCAGTCCCTCCATCTCTCTTAATAAGAAAACTAATAAATTTTTCCATTTATTTAGTTGTTATTATGAAGAATACAGTTAATAACTAATAATGTCAATAGGAAAACTAAGAATTAAATTCGATAAAGTGAAACTTTAATCAGTGGGGGGTTCTTCATCCCCCACTGATTATTAGTTGAACCAATCGGGCTTTTATGGGCAGTTGATCCCCCATCTAACTTCTTTGTTTTCGCTGAATTTTGAGGTGGGGGGTCTTACTGCCCATTAAAGCGGGATAAATTCCCAAACATCTTGTTCCTCACATTCACCTAGTCTTGAAATGTATCACTAATACTGGATAATCTAGAAAAAGCCATTATTTCTATTGTTAATAGAAATAATGGCTTTTTCTAGATTATGATTCTTATCGCATTTTATGTACTTCAGCAACTAACTTTCCACCCTGAATGCCCATATAAAGTTTCACAGGTGCATCATTCGTGTTTTCAAATACTAAGTCTAAGTATGGATATGCAATCGTAGCATCTCTTCCTTGTGGAACATAACCTACCGTTTTAGAATGTGTCGTTCTCTCTACCATTTTCAAACCAGCTTGATCTGCTGCATTGTATAATGTTGATGATGTTTGACAAACACCACCGCCATATCCATCTACTAACTTACCATCTACAATTTCTTTTCCTAATTGATATCCTTTATCCGGTGTTGTATCACCAATTAATGCATTGAAAGAGAAACTGTCCCCTTTTGCTAATACAACTCCATTTATGCTCGCTGCTGACAAACGAATATTTTCAATACGTCCACCTGTTGAGCCACCTAAATTCGTTTCATATCTACCAATTACCGTGCCACTTCCTTGTGCATCACTTAATGTTGCAGTAGGCTTTTTCTCAACAATAGGTAACTGATATGAAGAATCCCACATACCTACGTTTAATAATTTATTTACTAATTCTTTTTCCATTAATTCATAAGAAGGTTTTCCTTCTTGCCAACTTCCATCAGGTCCTAGACGTGAAGGGACCATCTTTTTGTCAACATTTTTCCCAACTTCCCTAGCAACCTTCTCAACTGATGTTTTAAATTTCGCTTCATCTTCAAAATAACCTAGACTCGACAAATCTAGCTTTTTCACTTCCGTACCTGTACGACCATCTACTAAACTAATAGAATCCTGTACTTCTGCTTTAGCCTCTACCGTGTGGCCACCAATATCACTTACTAATGCAACATCACTTACTTTTGTACCACAGCCACTCACTACAGCTACACATAAAACCCCAACTAATATACCCTTTACTTTACGGAACAATATACTCTCCCCTTTTCCCCAATACTACTTTTATGTATTATTTCATTTTTATGTATGTTTTGTTACAATCATTTTACAATATATTTATAAATTGTTACAAGTTATTTTTTACTCTATATAAATTACTCTTTTCTTTTCCAAATGTCTATACATATTTACATAAAAGTTTGAGTTTGATAGGATTGTAACTTTTATGTAACCTCTCCCTATTATCCAGTATATACCATAAAACGAACGAAATACAAATGCAACACTCCATATTCGTATTTATAAAAAACATCCTGTGAATATAAATAGGTATTTGCCGTGCCACACTCCGCTTTTACACATACATTATGGTGAATTAACCTATTTTAAAGAAATGGAGGATGTTTTTATGTACCCCTACAATCCATACGATCCATATAACCAAACTGGTTATCAACCTCAATATGATTTACAAGCACAATACCAACAATATATAGATCCAGTAGAACAAGTTAATCCATATGATCAAACTCGACAATTCCAACTTCCAATCTCTTTTCCTGGTGCTGGAAACCGTCAATTAGAAAGACGAGTAAATGAGCTTGAACAAAGAGTACGTCAATTAGAAAACACGGTTGAGCGTCATACACGTAGATTAAACCGCTTAAACCAACGTTTACGTACAGTAGAAAACAGACTGAACATTCCATTTTCAGCATTAGAAGACGGATTTTAATTTCGAAAATAAAAAATATATGAAGGAAGGGGGCTTCCCCTTCCTTATATAAATTGACGAAAGTTTTTTCCATCTCTATACTGATAAGAGTTAATGAAATGAAACAAGGTGATAAATATGGATTTTGAAATAAATTATCTTTCCTTTTATGTTGTACAAGTAGAAGGAAAAGGTGAAGCTGTTGATAAACGCTACAAACATTTTCAAACATTAGACGCTGAAGAGTATGAAGATAGCTCCTTAAAAGAATTTTTGAATGGAGAATTATTAAAAATTTCAAAGCGAAAAGTAGAACGTCATGCGAAAACAGAACAAGCTCCGACAAAGATCGGTCGCTTTATTGTAGAAGAAGGGCACGAACTTGATTCAAACCCTCATTACAACTTATTTAATCGCATCCGCTTTGCAGAAACGAAGGAAAACTTCAAAGATATGAGCGAACCTCTCGTTTATACATATCTTGACACAAGTGCTGTGCGCGGTGGTGTATTTTTAATTGCGCAAGCAAAACTACGCAAATACTTTGATGATCCATTCGTCTTCGTTATGAAATGTGACTTCGAGCCAAAAGTCGCTTCTATTTCCGATGAATCCACACTAATTCGTAACGTTGAAATGGCCATCACAACAAAAAATATGAAATCTATCCAATATCCGTACATGCCCGAAGAAGGTATGGTCGAAGTGGGCGAGCTAAAAATTCACCAAGCATCACACGCCCGTTACTTTGAAGACTTCTTAAAATTCGTCGAATACGAACGCTCTATGCCTGAAATTATGAAAACACAAGTAATGGACATGGTATACGACCAAATTGAAGATGTATTTGAAGAAGGTACGGAAGAGCGCGAACAATTCGACCAAGCGATGGAAGTATGGGCTGCCAGTCCGAAACGCGAAATTATGGAACAATTTTCAACCGAAGAAGTAATGGAAGCTACCGCTCAAATCGTCGAGCACGCTCCTGAAGTGGAATTAAAGCTAAAAGCAGATCATATCTCTGTAAAGGCCCTGCTTGCTGATTTCGGAGATCAAATACATATCGCAAAGGTAAATGACCGATACGTACTAATGATCGAAGCTGATACACTTACATTTGAGAAAGGCTTCTCTCCAATTGAGTTTCTGAAGCCAGACGAGTTGCAAGACGTAATTGAGCGAATTGAGAATAAGCAGCAGTATTCTTATGATCCGAACGGGATTGAATAAATTCTTCTATATACCTATTTTTACGGAGCACTATTAACAAACGATCTTTTATTTAGGGCATATTTGAAAGTTATGTAAAAAACCGATTCTACTGAGAATCGGTTTTTCTGCTTTATAATAAAATATGCTTATTTTTGATCCAAGAGGACATTTGTTACAGAATCAAGTAGATTACTTCTTTATTACACAAGCGTATTTCCAATAGAAGGTCTTACTTCAATATTTCTAGTTGAACAAGTCCTTCTATACATTTTTTATGTTTTCTTTTTAGTCACTATGTATGTTGTTCAAGTGAAAATTTCACTTCACTACCTCAAATTTATTGTAATCGTAGAAAGATAATTGAAAACGATATTCTGGATGCTCTCTCACCCAATCGTAGGCTTCTTCTAAAATTTCCATTTTGTTTTGCAAGTCATTCAATTCACTACATTCATCCTTTTTTTGTTTGCACAGAGGACAAAATCCATTCACTATTTCGGCACTCATCGCCCTAATCGTTTTACTTTCTAAGTTAACTACTAAACGAAGAAGAAAAGAATGCTCTTCTTTTGTAGTCACCGTCATTTCAGCAATCCCATCATCCTCATTCCAAAAGACTCCGTTTAATTCCATCTGTACGTTGACGTCTTTAATATCTAAGTCTATCACTATCACACCTCCCTTGTATAAAACTCATCTTTTACTCTTCGATTTTAATCTTTAATACACCACGCTTTAAAGATATATTAAGCTTTTTCCAATTCTTCTTCTTTGCTATGAAAGGAAGTGTAATTACCGCTAATAGCGTGGTAAATATTATCCCAAAAACTAAAACTGTTACAATGTTAAAGATTGCTTCCATTCAACTTTACCCTCTTTCATTTCTATGGGCTCTAATTTTATGAATATATTAAAAAATTTCTTACCACACCTTAAATTTCAAAGTAGCACAACAAATCAATTCCTATTTATATGAATACTTTATTCATCCATCAATACAATGACAGTAAATTTATGTAGCTAGAAATAGAGAAGAATGTCATTTAACCTCTGCATTCTTCTCCATCTCAGCCAAATACCTAATCTGCCTTTCCGCTTTTCTAACCGCCGTACGAAAATGCTTTTTTAGAAGTTCTACTGTAGGTTCACTTATATAATATCTTTCCGTAATACTTTCCCACGTGTCACTACTTTCAAATGTACTCCAAACGAAAGGACGCTCAGTATTTTTTCTCATTTCTTTAAATACCCATTTTCGCATCTTTTTTTTCGCTTTTTCTGTTAGTTTTCCGTTCTCTACAAGTTCAAGCTCTCCATGTCTTTTGTAACGTTTATAAATATCTCTCTCGCTATATACTTTAAGAAGTATTTTGGCTGTATTCTCAGCATCTGCTAAAGCTCTATGCTGTTTTCCTTCCCATGTTAAACCGAGCTGTTCTACTGCGAATTGTAAACTTGGTGTATGCTCAAATAATTCTTCATACGCTTGGAAAACAAATTTCTGTAAATCAAATTTGCTCTCTTTTTCCATAGAGGGACATTCTACACCATGCAACGTACAATCATGAGATAGAAAGCGATAATCTTCTCTTCCCCATGAAACAAATATAGAATCCTCTCCGATAAACTGAATAAATTTCTCTATAATTTGCGGGAATTTCTCTACACTCATTAAATCTTTCTTTGTAATCCCTGTTAATTTTGTCGTATGACGAGTAAGCCTAGCGCCCGGTTTTACTAATTCCGAAAATTCTCCAATTATCTTCATTGTACTCGCTTCTATTTTTACAGCCCCAATATCAACTATCTCTGACGGATCGTCTGATTTATACGGCCTGAAATTTCTCTCTATATCAAACACAATAAAATGTGTAGCGTTTTCCAATTTATTTACCTCTTTCTACATTCCTTTTCACACACATACTTTATTTTCAGTATTTATTTATTCATACACTTTATGCATGTAATACCTCGTCTAAAAAGCAAAAATTCAATCTCATGATGCTATGTCCATAGGAGGCTATTCAATAAAAATGCAAAAAAAAAGAAGGGCAAGCCCTTCTTTTTTCCACAATTACTTCTTGTTAACGTTTGTAGCTTGAGGTCCACGGTTACCTTGTTCTACTTCGAAAGTAACTTCTTGACCTTCTTCTAAAGTTTTGAAGCCTTCGCCTTGGATAGCTGAGAAATGTACGAATACGTCTTCTCCGCCTTCAACTTCGATGAATCCGAAACCTTTTTCTGAGTTAAACCATTTTACTTTACCGTTTTGCATGAAAAAAATCCTCCTACAATGTACCTATATGTACATATTCATTTTCAACCACTTTACAAAAATAAGTCAGACATTAAAAAAACTGCAACTCTGAGGAGATTTAACATTGCTATCCTCCTCGGAAGTTACAGCTCATTTAAATCTCTATATTATTAAAAGTAAAATGGTTTAAATATAATATATCATATCAATATAATAAAAGCAAAGTTTTTTTTACTATACAACTTTTTTCTTCCATTGCATTGCTTTTGATTCACCTGATCCAGCTACAACATAGCCTTCTTTTTCATTCACGATGCGCCAGCCATGCCCTTTAACAGAGTCACATACTGTAACAATTCCTTCTTCTAGAAGTACACGACAAACAGTACTAATCCCCGCCTTATTTTGCGTTGACGTTGTATATAGCACATGCTGATCTACACTTAAGTCTAAATAGCTACTTGCTTTTTGCTCACTTTGACATGTGTGCCAATATATTTTTTCACTCTCTATACTTTCATCTATTTTACAAAAAGAAATATTACCGCTAATCCCCTTGCACGACCCACTGGCTGCTACTAAATAAGAATTGTGTAAAGTCAACGCTGAAATCATCTGATTCATTACGATTTTAATCCTCTTTAATTTACGTGTCTCCAAATTAAAGAGCCAAACACCACCATATTTAGCATGTATTTTCGTACCAATAAATAAGTAATGTTTATATAAAAACAACGATCGAATAGATGGTGCCCCGCCACCATACTCAAGAAATGGATGAATGGTTTCCCATGTCGAACCAAAATCATTTGAATGATACAACGTTTTATCTCCATGAGCAATGACAGTTCCTTGTACATTACTACACACATTCCAACTCGTTGCCTTTGTTGGAAAACGTTGAACCGTCCAATTCTCCCCACCATTCATACTACGAATAAAAATTCCTTCGTCACCTACACCATACACTACATTTTCTTCGCTATGTAAATCCCTAATTCGTTTTTGAAAACCATGTAAAATTTGTTTCCATTCTCCGTCTTGTTCAATAAATAAACCATTATATGTAGTAGCTAACATAAGCTTTCCATCTCTTAACTTTGTAATAGCGGTCGCACTTAACATTGTCTCCACGTTGACACTCCCATTCTTAGAACTTCTCAGCAAATGCAATTGCAAAATTACTGCATTTTTCCACATCCTCTTCATCTTCTGGAGCTAGTTCGATTTTCAATCCTTCTTGTACAAGCTCTGCACCGCGCTCTACAAGTCTTTCTTCAAATATCGTTACCGCCTCACAAAATAGTTCATACGCCGTATCACCTGATCCGAATACCGCTGCTTTCTTCCCTGATAAATCTATATTTTCTAAGTCATCATGGAAATCTTCCGCTTCAAATGGTAATTCCCCATCTCCCCACGTATAAGACCCTAAAATGATTCCATCATAAGCTAATAATTCTTCAGCATCCATGCCTTCCATTTCTTGCAATACTACTTCATGATCAAAGGCATCTAAACTAACTTTAATTAAATCAGCAATACTCTCTGTATTTCCTGACATACTCGCATAAGCTATTAAAATTTTCGCCACTTCGGCATCCCCCTCTTACAATAAATGATTCTCATTCTCATTATATTAATAATGATAATCAATTTCAATTATATTTTTTATTTTTATTTCTTCCATATAAAAAAGCACAGATGACTATACAATCATCTGTGCTTTTTTATTACTTTTTAAAAATACCAAACGGCTTTCCAACTGGTAAAACAACTTTTCCGAAGTGTGTATTTAACACTGCTGCTGCTGAACCATAGAAAGATAATAATGAAATAAGAATTTCAGAATATGCTGCTAAATTATGCATTGCATGCGGCATAACACCTAAAGTACTTAATGAAAGACCAATAAATAAGAAATCAATAAGGACGAAAATCATAAATAATACTTTATGTGTTTCCATTGCACCAATTGTCATAAAGATTGTGAAAATCAAATATCCGATAAAGGCTACACCAAGCTGTTTTGAATCTGCAGCTTGTGCTAATTTTTCGCCAAATACTCCAAGTTGAATTAACCAAGTCATTCCAACGCCTAGCCAAAATAGGCCATACGCACCAAATGCTGTTGTACCGAATGTATTGTTATGCTTTGCATCGTGAATGCACGCAAAGATTTGTGCAAATCCTCCTAAAAAGATTGCCCACGGTAATACGAGTGAAACGCCATCTGTTAAGCCTAACTTTTGAGATGATGCTACAAGTGTTACCATCGCTAATCCAAATAGACCAATTCCAGATGGATCTGCTGTTGTCATTTTCACATGATGTGTAGTTGTTTGATTGCTCATATAAACCTCCTGATTATAAACATACTCGAATACAATACTTAAATCAGAAGACTATGTCAATGGTTTTTTTTGTATGTTGTCAGACCTTACTTTTTATAATGATTGAATATACTTCCGACCACTTCATACGGTTTTATATTCACTTTTTCCAACTCATATATCGGCAACCATAACGGAATATAAATCCCTCTATCTTTCAGTTCGAATTCTTCAGCTTTACCACTTCCAAAAACTCCACCTATAATATCGGCATTAAAATAATACTCCGTACCCTTATACTCCACCTTTGCAATTAAATGCTCCACTTTTATATGTACCCCTAATTCTTCAAAAATTTCTCGCCTTGTTGCTTCTTCAGGTGTTTCTCCTTCTTCGATTCCTCCGCCTGGAAAAACATAGTACGTTTCATCTTCTCGAATACGTTTTATAAGAGCTATTTTTCCTTCCTGCACAATGATAGCCGCGCCGCGATTTCTTATCATTTTATTACCTTAATACCGATCGCAACTGTTCCCCACTTTTTTTCTTGTTCTTTCGTATATATTTTGTATGTACTTTCTAACATTTCCCCTAAACTATCATTTTCACAATCCAATAATTTTTTATCAATTTGTTCGTACATTTCTTGAAAGTTTTCGTATCGTTTTATTTCCGTTACTTTGACAGTAATCGTTTCCTCTGTCGTAAGGTTCGTAAATACAATATGATCGCCTTGTTTTATGAGTTGACGTTTTTTATCGTATAAGCGCACTTCATACACTTTTTTTCCTAATTGAATTGACTGAAAAGGTTTATTATATAATCCCATTTCATATCTCATACATTCCACTCCCACTTATTCATTTTACCTATTAACACTGGTCACCTTACTACACCTTGCATATAATATTCCACGCTTATTTCTTGATTGAGAAAGAAGGTTGAAGAATCATGTTATATTTAAATCAAAAACCTGAATATAGTAAGTATGATATCGGTGATTATACTTATAGTAAAGTAGGTCCAACTATTTTTTCTTGGAATGATGAAACGAAATTAAAAATAGGTAAGTTTTGTTCATTAGGAGAAGACGTTGTTTTCATACTTGGCGGAGAACATCGCGCGGACTGGATAACGACTTATCCATTTAACGCTCTTTTCAGCGAAGGAGCCCATATTACTGGTCATCCCTCTTCAAAAGGTGATATCGTAGTCGGTAATGATGTATGGATTGGTTATCAATCCTGCATTTTATCTGGTGTTACAATTGGTAACGGTGCCATTATTGGCGCAAAGAGTGTTGTTACAAAGGATGTACCGCCATATGCAATTGTAGCTGGTAATCCTGCAAAATTTGTTCGATATCGTTTCCCGCAAGAAACAATTAACAAACTAGAAAATCTCGCATGGTGGGACTGGGATATTTCTGTTATAAAAGGAGCTATTCCATTTCTACTCTCCGACAAAATCGATGAATTTTTCATCTCGCCCGAAAAAGAATCTACATGATTCATACAGAAAGAGCATCCTTCTCTTACAGGATGCTCTTTCTGCATTTATTTTTTCTTTATTTGCAAGTGATCACACAGAGAACATTGAAAAGGAATTTTCCCTAAACAATTAAGATTCGTTTCGCAAATTTGTTCTATCGTTGGAACGAACGGAATGACGACCATATTACTTTCTACTATTTGTGTAACAGGTGGCAATACTGTACCTACTTGATGTTCGAAACGAATACTCGCTTGATTAATATAATTTCCTGAACCACTTGGTGCGCTCTGCACTACTACTTGGAACGAAACGGTTCGCGCTTGACCAGGATTTAAACTTCCTATAAGAAATCCTGATACTGGGTTTACATTTGGCACTGACGTATTATCAACCGTTACAGTTCCAAGAACAAATTGAACACTACTATCTAACATATCTTGAAAACGAATGTTTTGTATTGCTGTATCCCCCGTATTTGTAATAACTGTCGTAAACGTAATAACATCTCCAATCGTTGCTGCCTGTAAATCTGCTGTTTTTACGACTGTCGTTGAGACATTTTGAGAAATAAACGGGATAACAACTGTATTGCTATCACCTTCAACTAATACTGGCGGCTCATTCGGGTTTACAATTGCAAACCCATTTGCTATAGCAGTATTTGTAACTAAATTATTTATTTGTCCTCCTGTTATTACAACTTGGAAATTAATAATTGCCGCATCATTTGGCTGAAAATCACCTAACGGGATACCAGTATTCGGATTGGCAAATGGGAAAGGTACATCATTTACCGTTACCGTGCCATTTATAAATAACGTATTCGGATCAATGATATCTGTTAAAATAATATTCGTCACAGGAACTGTACTGTCATTTATAACGGCGATTCCGTAAGTGATAACATCTCCTACCATCGCTACTTCAAAGTTTGCTCCTTTTGCAACAAATAAGATTGCAGTATTTACCGTTACTATAACTGTATTGCTCGTGTCCATCACTGTAACTGGCGGCTCTCCTGGTACTAAAATATATTCTGCCAACGCCCCTGCAACGTTCACTACTGTACCACCATCTGGAAAACTTGTAATCGTAGCTTTATATGTTACAAGTGCGGTCTCACCAACTGGAATATCAGGTATCATAAATCCGAGCTGCGGATTTAACCCCGGCTGTGAAACTCCATTTATCGTTACACTATTTGCTACAAAATCGGCTTCTGGAGATAGCACATCTATAAATTGAACATTCATTGCATCAGCAGTACCAGTATTTAATATACGAACCGTATACGTTACCGTTTCTCCTACTCCAACAACTGAATGATCTACTTCTTTTAGCATATCTAAGCTGCCTCTATTTACTGGCGTAACCGTCGTATTACTTGAATTCGTAATTGTAAACGGAGGTTCTCCTGGAATCAATTCGAAATCACCCGTTACTCTCGCTGTATTCATAATGCTACTAGAAGGCGGAACCGCAATTACATTTACTTCAAATGTAATTAATACACTATCCCCTACTGCAAGATTCGGTAATGAAAAGCCTACAAATGGATCTAAGCCTACTTGCGGAATTCCATTTATTTGTACACTTCCAGGAACGAATTCTAAACTAGGTGATGGGACGTCAACAAACTGAACATTCGTCGCTGTTACCGTTCCCGTATTTGTAACTTGCACACTATACGTTAACGTATCTCCTACTCGCGTTGCTTGTTTATTTACTGTTTTTATTACATTGAAGCGCCCTCTATTCACCCTCGTTATTGTCGTATTACTTGGCTGATTTACTATAACTGGTGGCTCTCCTGGCACTAAAGTAAAGCTTCCTGTTATATTTGCAACGTTCGTAATTGTTCCTGATGACGGTATGCTTGTAACTGTCGCTTGAAACGTCACTATAACTGTTTCACCAACTGAGATATCTCCAACTCCAAATCCAGTAATCGGATTTAAGTTTGGTTGCGGGGCTCCATTTATCGTTACACTATTTGCTACAAATGACGCACCTGTTGAAATGGTATCAATAAACTGAACATTGTTAGCTGTTACTGTTCCTGTATTCGTTATTTGTACTGTATACGTCAATATATCTCCCACTAGAGTAGCGGCTCTATTTACTTGTTTAATAACATTAAAGCGTCCTCTATTTACAGTTGTGAGTGTTGTATTACTTGGCTGATTTACTATAACTGGTGGTTCTCCTGGTACTAAAATAAAGCTTCCAGTAACATTTGCCGTATTGGCAATTGTTCCGTTTGACGGAACGCTAACAACTGTTACTTGGAATGTGACTTCTACACTTTCACCTGGATTTATATCTGGAAGCGTGAACCCATTATTCGGATTGAACCCAGGTTGTAACACACCGTTTATCGTTACACTGTTCTGTACGAATGTTATAGAGGAAGGTAATACATCACTATATTGAACATTCGTTGCTATCACGGTTCCCGTATTTTGAACTACTGTTGTATATGTGATTGTATCGCCTACCGCAACAACCGGCTGACTTACTGATTTTAATACATTTAAACCAGGCTCATTGATTTCTGTTAATGTCGTGTTACTCGTCGTTGTCTCAGTAATAGGCGGCTCTGTCTCACTTACAGCAAATGTAGCCGTAACGTCCACAAAGTTAACAACTGTTCCACCTTGAGGTATGCTCGTTACCATCTCTCGGTATGTGACAAGTACAGAATCACCTACAGGTATATCTGGAACTGTAAAGCCTATGAATGGGTCTAGTCCAGGTTCTGGTATTCCATTTATACTCACACTTCCTGGAACAAATGCTACACCACTCGTACTAGAATCAAGAAATTGAACATTCGTTGCCGGTACTGTTCCAAAGTTAGAAATTAGTACATCATAGGTTAATATTTCTCCAACCGTCGCTGCCTCTTTATCTACTATTTTCACTGGAGAAATTGAAGCTATATTAATTGTCGTAACGACTAAATTCGTTAATATCGTTTGCGTAATCGGTGGCTCCTGCGGATTTGGTTGTGAAGTAAACGTAACGTCAGCATCATTTAATATGACTTCATTATCTGGAATTTCCGTAATGGTCACTTGGAACGTTACAGAAATACTCGCACCAGTATTTAATAACGGAGTAACTGTAAAGCCTATTTCTGGATTTAATCCAGGTTGCTGTATTCCACCTATCGTTACACTGTTGTCAACAAACGTCGTCCCTTCTGGAATGACATCCTGGAAGAGTACGTCTGTAACAGGGATAATTCCTACATTCGTTATTAACACTGTATACGTTAATACATCTCCAACAGCTCCAGCGGCAACATTTACTGTTTTTGTTGCTGTCACTTCGCCAGGAGGAGGTAATGGTATTGTAACTACCGTTGTATTACTTGAATTCGTTGTTGTTACAGGTGGTTGTAAAGGATTTAATAAGAAAGTGGCTGTAGCAGATGCTGTATTTAATACTGCTCCGCGTGTAGACGGTGCAACTACCGTAACTTGGAACGTTACTGTCAATGATGTTCCAGCTGCAATATTAGGAAGCAGGAAACCTACATTTGGGTCAAATCCAGGTTGTGGCGTTCCATTTATCGTCACACTATTTGCTACAAATGTTGTTTCTAGAGCAATTGGATCAATGAAAGAGACATTCGTTGCTGTTACTGTGCCGTTATTTCGAATGACAACAGAATACGTGTAAGTTTCTCCAAGTGCTGCTTGTTGTACAGATGAAGATTTTTGTATATTTAACTGTGCTGTATTTACTTGTGTCACTACAAAATTACTAGTTGTAGTAGTTGTTATAGGAGGACCTGCTGGATTAATAAGGAAACTTGCGGTAACGTTTGATTGGTTTCTTATATTTCCACCACTCGGAACACTTGTCACTGTCACTTGGAACGTAATTGTAGCAGTTTGCCCCACCGGAATATTGGTAACAGGAAAACCCGCTATAGGATTCGCACCTTGCTGAACGACTCCATTGATCGTTACACTATTCGCTACAAATGTAGCTCCAGATGGGATTGGATCTTGAAAAATAATATTCGTTGCAGGAACAGTTCCTGTATTTTGAATAAGAATCGTATACGTTAACGTATCTCCTACTCCCGCTTGTGTTGTATTTACACTCTTCATTACATTAAGCGATCCCACATTCACTCGCGTCACAACAATATTACTAATCGTTACAATTGTAATTGGTGGCTGGAGAGGACTGACTTGGAAATCCGCAGTTACATTCGCATTATTCGGAAGAACTCTATTTGGTGGTTCACTTGTGATTGTCACTTGAAAAGTAACTGTTACTGTCCCTCCTACCGGAATATTAGCAAGCGGAAATCCAGAGGTCGGATCTAAACCCGATTGCGGGGCTCCGTTTATTGTTACACTATTCGCTACAAAAGTGGTTCCAACTGGAATCGGATCAAGGAATGATACATTTGTCGCTGCTACTGTTCCACTATTTTGTATACGAACTGTATACGTTAACGTATCTCCTACACCAGCTTCAGTAGCACTTACACTTTTCATTACATTTAATCCTGAAGAATTCACGACCGTCATAACAGTATTACTTGGTACTGTTACAGTAATTGGTGGCTCTGTTGGATTCAGAAGGAAATCTCCAGTGACATTCGCATTATTTACAACATTATTTCCTTGGGGAATTTCATCAATTAATACTTCAAACGTAACAATTACATTCGCGCCAGTAGGCAAATCATTTAACGGGAATCCAAGTTCTGGATCTGCACCTTCTTGTAAAATACCATTAACAAATACACTGTTTTCAATAAATAATGTTCCTTGTGGAATTGAATCTTGGAATAACACATTTGTAGCTGGTACACTACCTGCATTTATAATTTCGATTGTATATACTAAAATATCGCCTACGGTTGCCACATCCGTATTCACTGCTTTCACAACTTCAAAATTCCCTGATTGTACAGTTGTATTCACTAGGTTACTCGGAATAGTAATCGTAACTGGTGGTTCACTCGGATTCACTTGAAAACTTGCTGTGACATTCGCGCGGTTTAAAATATCTTCATCTCCTGGATCCTGTACAATTACTACTTCAAATGTGACTACAACCGTTTGAGCCGCAGGAATATTTGGAAGAGAAAATCCTGTATTCGGATTCAATCCACTTTGTGGTACTCCATTAATTGTTACAGAATTTGCAACGAAAGAAACAGCGGAAGAAATAGTGTCTTGGAATAACACATTTGTTAGGGGAACGTTTCCTGTATTTTGAACGGCAATCGTATATGTTAAAGTATCTCCTACTGCTGCTTGCGTTGTATTCACTTCTTTTATTACATTTAAACCGCCTGTATTAATTTGTGTTACCACTGTATTCGTCATTCTATTAATTGTAACTGGTGGCTGATTCGGATTAACAACAAAATCAGCAGATATACTCCCCCGATTCGCAATCGTACCTCCCGATGGTGTAGATGTAACTCGCACTTGAAATGTAACAGTCCTACTTCCGCCAGGAGATATATTAGCTACTGTAAACCCAGTCGCTGGATTTGCCCCAGGTTGTGAAACCCCGTCCACAGTCACACTATTTGCGATAAAAGTCGTTCCAACTGGAATCGGATCTTGAAAAATAACATTTGTCGCAAGTACATTTCCGATATTCTCAATAGTAATAGTGTACGTAAGAACGTCATTCACTGTCGCAAAAGCTCTATCTACTGTTTTTCTCGTTCTTATATCAGCTATATTAATAGTAGTCACTACAGTATTACTTGTCGCTTGCCCTGAAACTGGTTGTTGACCAGGCACTGGGGTAAAGGTAAAGGTTGCACTCGCACGGTTCGGAATTGGATTGACAAGAGGATTAGATGTTACTCGAACTTGAAAGCGCACTACAGTCGTTTGTGAAGCATTAATACTTCCTAGATTAATACTACTTGCTGGATTCGCTCCTGGACGCGCTACTCCATTCACTGTAACACTATTTGGAACAAATGTTGTGCCAGCCGGGATGCTATCAACAAAAATCACATTGTTTGCAGCAACATTTCCATTATTTGTGACATTAACTGTGTACGTTAATACATCATTAAGTGTCGCAGTCTGTAGATCTACAGATTTTTGCATACTTATAGTTGCTTGGTTCACTGTCGTTTGTACAGTATTTGAAGAAGACATACTAGTAATAAGTGGACTACCGACGAAAGGACGGAATTGATACGATACCATTGCACGATTTAAAATAGGATTTGGATTCGGGAATGATGTTATTCGAACTTGAAATGTAACGATTCTTTGAGCATTATTTGGTATCGTTCCTAAATTAATTCCACTAGTTGGATTTGCACTTGGTTGTGTTACTCCACCTACCGTTACACTACCAGCTATAAATGTTGTGCCGTTCGGAATACTATCTTGTAATACAACGTTGTCCGCACTTCCTGTTCCTGTATTCGGAACTGTAATCGTATAAGTGAGAATATCCCCTATACCTGCAACTGCTTTATCAACAGATTTGGCAGGATTTATAATCGGCCCCGTCGCATCAATTTGAACACCAAAACCAGCCGCTGCATAACCATCACCATTTGTAACGAACCGAACGGTTGCTGACGTTTGATTATTTACTAATGATGATGAAGCATCTACGTTTGTAATATCCCATCCTTGTCTTCGAACAGCCAAAGCTACCCCTAACGGCTGGTTTAAATCTCCAAATGTACCGCTCGTATCTAAATTTCCGCTGTCATTACAAATTTGAGACTGGAAGAAATTATTTGCAGGGTTTCTCGGCCCGAATAATGCAACTGTAGCATTTGGGTTTGGTCCAAAGCGAAGTTGATCTCCAGAAATGTTGGAATCTCCCTCTTGAGCAGTTACAAGTACCCTTCCTGTTACAGCTCCTGTAGCTGGCGTAGCAAATCCTGAAATAGTAGCATCAACTGGTGGTGATGAAGCATCAATAATTTCTTGACCTGCATATACTGACAAATTTCGAAGTGGTAAACTTGCATTTTGATACACAACCTCAAGCGTCCATCCCGCTGAACGGCTAATTGTTGGGTCAGCTGAAGTTCTTGCAGCTGGCACAGCACCCGTTGTATACGTGCCTGCCCCACCTGCACTAACAAGATTCGTTACATTGGCAGAGCGAGCATAATAAAACTGGTTTCCTACTGAACCTTGCTGCGCAGTAGCAGGATCTGGCGTAACAGAAAACGTTCCTGCTGGCGTTGTAAATGTAATGTTATCATTTAAAAATGGTAAAACATCTTCCGTATCAGTCCGGAAAGTACCAGCCCAAACTAATTCTGCATATAACACACTGCTTCCCGCTGGAAGATTTAAAATTGCACTTGAAGAATTCAATTGCCACTCATCTGTTGTCCCTGCTGGGAATCCTGGTACTTGCAGCGCTGTATTTACTGTCGTAAACACAGCAAGTGTACCAAAAATATTACCTGGTGCAGGTGATGTAGGGCTAAGTCCCAGCGTATTCCCAGTAAACGTGACGGCACCAGGTACTGTTGTCGTAAAACGATTTATAAAAGGCACACAATCATCTCATTTCAATTATAGTAAAAAGTGCTCTATACTATAAAATGTAGACAAACTATACAATGTACGTTGTCCAACAAAATTCCGCACATATGAGAGGAGTTTATAAAACTATGCGCTACGTTATCATAACAGGAACTTCACAAGGTTTAGGTGAGGCTATTGCCACACAATTGTTAGAAAAGAATACAACTGTCATCTCTATTTCTAGAAGAGAAAATAAAGAGCTTACAAAACTCGCAGAACAATATAATAGCAATTGTGTTTTCCACTCCTTAGATCTTCAAGATGTACATAATTTAGAAACGAACTTTAACAAAATCATTTCATCTATTCAAGAAGACACTGTATCATCTATTCATTTAATTAATAACGCTGGTACACTCGCACCAATGAAACCAATAGAAAAAGCTGAAAGTGAAATGCTCATTACGAACGTTCACATTAATTTACTTGCGCCGATGATCCTCACCTCCACTTTCATGAAACATACGAAAGACTGGAAAGTAGATAAACGTGTGATAAACATTTCATCTGGTGCAGGAAAAAATCCTTACTTCGGATGGGGCGCTTATTGTACAACGAAAGCTGGCGTAAATATGTTTACACAGTGCGTAGCAACCGAAGAAGCAGAAAAAGAATATCCAGTAAAAATCGTCGCTTTTGCACCTGGTGTTGTTGATACAAATATGCAAGCACAAATTCGGGAAACAAATAAAGAAGACTTCACAAACTTAGACCGCTTCATTACATTAAAAGAAGAAGGAAAGCTATTATCACCCGAATATGTTGCGAAAGCTATTCGGAATTTATTAGAAACCGAAGACTTCCCTCAAGGTGAGGTTATTAGAATTGATGAATAACAAAAAGGCGTGCTAAAATAGCACGCCTTTTTGTTCTACTTCTCTAAAAATATAAGCACAGCCTCCGCAATTTGCTCATAACCAATTTCTTGATAAATTTTATTCGATGTCGGATTTGCCAGGTCCGTATATAATGTCGTTGTTTTGTAACCTTCATCTAACATACGTTGACTAAGTGCCGCTACACAATTAGATGCGTATCCCTTTTCCCTTGCTTCAGTCGGCGTATATACGAAATTAACTGTTATATTATTTTTAGTTGGACGTGTTTTTGCTGCTACAGAAACAAGTTTTCCGTCTACTTCTAGACCAAATAAACGATGATTGGTAATTAATGTATGTGCAGTTTGTTTTGCTTCCTCTTTCGTAGTAGGAAGATTCACATCTTCGCAAAATTGATATATCCACTCTTCTATTAATGTTAATTCATCACTACTTACTTCTCGAAAAAACCCATCCTTGCCCGGTTTCTTCTTCACTTCTTTCAACTCATATACCCCTTGCTCCATTACAACATTCGTTTTCTTATTTTCTAACACCGCAATCTCTTCTGCTAAGTGCTGTACAACTTTCTTATCACCAATTAATCCAGGAATATCCGGATATATTTTCGTTAACTCTTTTGCAAGCTCCTTGATAGCTACTCCCGAAATTTCAGAAGTTGCAACAATAATTTGTTTCTTCTCTTCTGTTTGAAGAAATACAACTGCAATTTCTTCTCCTTGTTTCGCTATCCCCATAAATATCGGTTGGTGGACCATTTGTAATACGCCTAATATGAGATTATTTTCCTGTTCATTCTTTTCTAGAAATGGTGTAACCTCTTCTTTAAAATTAACAATATCTTCATATACATGCAATTGAATCATCGACAATCTCTTCTCTCTATTTATAGTTTTATTAAGGTATTGGCGCTTAATTCACTAAATTCCTCTTTTACGATTCAATAATATTTGAAGCTAACGTATTCAAATCATTTTCAGCTTGTAAAATTCTCTGTTTTTCCTTTTCAAATACCTCTTCTTCTTGTCGAAATGACTCTTTTCGATTGTTAATCATGCGCTCCATTTCTTTTTTACTCGGCCCACCGTATACATTTCTTTTTTGTATAAAAGCTTCTGGCGATATAATTTCTTTCCACTCTTTTTCTAATAAAGTTATATTAAATTTTTCTTGTAAGTACATATTCACATCTTTCACATGTAATTCATGAAGCTCCTTTTTCTGCTCCAATGACATATTTGCAATAGTACTTGCTGCATGATGCGCATGCCGAAATGGAATTTCATAGTTTTTTGTTAAAACATCTGCGAAATCAGTTATCGTAATTGCATGTTTATAAGAACGATTTTTCAACGTTTCTTCCTCTACCTTCATCGTTCGAATAACTGCATTCATAATAGAAAAAACACGAATAGTCTTTTCAATCCCTTTATATAAATACGGCTGCAAGTCATCCTCTGTATCAACAATATCACCAAATGGTGTATTATGAATCATTTGAAATACTGTAAATGCTTCTCCTAAAGCACTACTCGTAATTGCACGGGCGTGTTCAATGGAAACTGGATTTCGCTTTTGCGGCATAATACTACTAATTTGCACATATGGCTTCGCTACAGTAATACCATCATATTCTTTCGTCGCTAATAGTAAGAGGTCATGGATCCATCTGCTCGTATTCGTCATCATTACCATAAGTAATGAGCTAACTTCTAATAAATAATCCGCTCCAGCAACAGCATCATATGAGTTCTCAATTACATTTGTAAACCCAAGTAAATCGGCAACTCGCTCTCGTTTAATTTGGAAACTTGTTGTAGAAAGTGCAGCGGCTCCCATTGGTGACTGATTTAAAAGTTTGTACGTTTTTTTCATGCGTTCTAAATCTCTCTGCATCGTATCATAAATCGCTAACGTATAATGACCAAATGTCGTTGGCTGTGCTGGTTGTGTATGTGTATAAGCTGGCATAATCGTTTCCTTATGATCAGAAGCAAGTTGCAGCATACTTTCCTGCAATAACAAATGATGTTCCATTAATCGTAATACATACCGTCTTAAACTCATGCGATACATCGTTACACCCATATCATTTCTACTTCTACCAATATGCATATTACTTACAAAATCGCTTTTTGCTTCTTGAGAAATTAAATGTTCCACTAAAAAAAAGAGATCTTCATGCTGCTCTGTATAGAGCAATTGCTCTTCTGGCATTCCCTCTACCTTTTTTAATGCGTGTAATATAACTTTAGCTTCTTCCTTTTTCATTAAATTTTCTTCCATCAGCATTGTAATATGCGCTTTATGCACTTGAAACATATCTTTCAATAAGTAATTTCTTTGAAAATTAAATACATGTTGTAATACACAATCCACATATGTTTTCCCAGGGAAATCAGCGCCTTCACTCTTTATAAACTCTTCTTTACTTTGTTTCATCACCTTTTCCCCTTTCACCTAAGTATTACTACCCATCATACCCAGAGATAGCAAAAAAGTGCTTGTATATAAAAATAAACTCGGCGCCTCTGCACCGAGTTTACTTAATAAAAGTCGCATCATACTTATCACTTTGCAACACTTGGAAATGTAAGTTTGCTAAATGTTTCCGTATTTCTGCACTGTCGTCCTCATTTAAATTATTTGCTAAGAACACTATTTCTGTACAGTTCCCGCGTTTATCCATTGCATAAACTGCTTTTGTAACTGTCCATGGCGTATAACCATTTTTTTGCCCTGCATGTCTAAATGTTTTACGATATTTCTTAGCGCTCATATCTGTTTCAACGATATTTGCCCATACTTTTTCTTCAGCTTCTGTTAGGCCACCTTTATGATTCGCCTTTTGAAGCAGTACCATATAATCGTTTGCAGAAGCAGCTGGTAATCGATCTGACCAAATTTTATCGTAACGTTCCTCTAAATAAAGAGGAATTTCCTTCTGTAATAATGGCCCCTTCTTTTTTAAGCGTTCATGAATAATCATTGCATATTCACGATATTGCTCTTGAGACATTTCTTTTAACTTTTTCTCTATTTTATATTTCGGAACATGTAATTCTTTATGCAAATATCCTGGAATGTATAAAGATGAAACGATTGGAAATAGCGGCTGATGTGCTGGAAGCGATAAACTTTGTAAATTCCGATTAATATTATCTAATCCTAACACTTCCATTAAATATTCAGCATTCGCATTCGAACTAAACTTAACCATTCCTTTTGCCACTTCTTCTAAAGAAACCGCTCCTTCAGTTATCTTGCCTGTCTTCTCCAAATATCTTTGCCATCTATCTTGTGCACCACCATCTGTATTCGGTACATAATACCGATTCACGTCATTAATGGAAACAAAACTAGACGAATCAATTTTCCCTTCCGTAACTTGTTTCGTATATTCAAGCGCCACAATTAATTTCATTGTACTAGCAACTGGCAATACAACGTTAGGATTGACAGAATAAACAACTTTATCATTTCTCTTTACTAGAAGCGCACTATTTTTTTCATCTTTATGTTCTTCAATAAAGGATGCGATATACTGTGCATCATCATTATTTGAACTCCACACTTTTTTCACTAAAAAGTTACCCGATATTAGCAAAACGAAAATACCCACAATCACTGCGCATACTATAGTTTTTTTCAAATAAAATTCCTCTCCTATTGTGTAACTCTTCTCTATCTATCTCTTACAAACAAAATAATGGAGATGATTATTTTAGTAATCATCCCCACTATTTTAACTTGTATTCTCCCATTATGTCTACGTCATAATTTTAACGAAATCTTCGAGAAATTTTTTATAATGTAACGACCAACCAATTCGCACCCAATTCTTTAATGCTTTTGAGTCAGGTTGAGGCCGGAAATCAGCAATACTCTCTCCTTTTGCAATTCCAACTGTATCTACATCGACTCGGCGATATACATAATCCAAAAGGGACGGATTTGCCGCAACCATCATTGTAACGACGTCATGTACTGGACTACCTGTTATTTTCGGGTTTAACTTTTTATATGCTTTATAATAATACGTAAATATCGGCTCGATCAACTTATTGAAACTCGTTTTAGAGTGTTTTGTAATATATTTTACCATTTCCGGCGTAATAATAGCTTCAGATGTAACGTTAAGTGGCACTAATGTCACATTCTTAGCATTTTGCATAACTAATTGTGACGCAATGGGATCACCATGAAAATTCGCCTCTGCGACTGGTGTCACATTTCCAGGCATTAAAAAAGCACCGCCCATTATATAATATTCTTTCACAAACTTCATCATCGGCTTTTCTAAAATAAATGCTGTCGCTAGTGTCGTTGACCTACCTGCATCAACTATAATTAATTCTCCTTTATACTTTTCAAGAATATCAAAAAAAGCACAAAAAGGTTTTATATTTGGTGAAAAAGTTTTTGGAGGTTTAATTGGTCCTAAACCGTCTGCCCCATGAATTTCTGGATAATACGTTGTAACATCTCCGGATAAAGGGATTTTTGCACCATTAATAACAGGTATATCCTCTCGCCCTGCCATTTGCAATAAATATGCTGCATTACTCGTTGCCTTTTCCTGCGTTACATTTCCATATCCCGTTACAACACCAACAATATCAATATCAGGATGCATAATTCCATACATGATGGCTAAAGAGTCATCAATTCCCGGGTCTCCCAAAAATAACACTTTTTTCATCGACCTCAACTCCATCCCCTCAATTGTTATTAATTTATGAATAGCCATAGACATACAGAATAAAAAGAACAAAATTATACGAAAAAACGTAGTCCTATAAGGACTACGCTCTTCATCTAGCCTATACTATGCTTCTTCACAACACTCATACTTCCAACAATATAAGCGATAAACGCAAAACAAATCGGGAAGACAACTGTATGTATACCGAACGGATTCGGATAGAAAAGATGGATGCACATATATGAGCTTACTCCAACTAAAATGGAGGCAAGCGCTCCTGTTGCATTCCCTTTTCTCCAATATAACCCTAATACGATCGGCCAAATGAATGCTGCTTCTAATCCACCGAAAGAAAATAAATTTAACCATATTAAAAAATCTGGTGGTTTAATTGCTGCTGCATAAACGAGCAGCCCTACGATAGCAGTAATCCATAAACTTCCTTTTCTAATCGTACTATCTGCTGCATCTTTATTTATGTAATTTACGTATATATCTTTAATGATAGATGAACTTACAAGTAGCAATAACGAGTTTACTGTAGACATAATGGCTGCCATTGGTGCAGCTAAGAAAACCCCAGCTAGCCACGGTGGCAACACTTCCATCGCGAGTAGCGGCATTACTTTATCTGGTACTGTTATACCTGGAAGTACGACTCGTGCGAACACACCCGTTAAATGCATACCAATCATAATGGTACCCACAACAATCGTCCCAATTATTAACGCTTGATGCATCGCTTTTGAATTTTTATAAGACATGGCACGCACACTAATTTGCGGTAAACCAACAACGCCAATTCCAATTAAAATCCAAAATGATGTCACGTATGATTTTGTTAAACTACCATCTGCTCCGAATGGTGTAATTAAATTCGGATTGATTTGAACAAGTTCCTGCATAATCTTTTCAATTCCACCACCGGCAACGACAGTAGCGATTAAAATGATTGTCGTCCCAACTAACATAATGATACCTAATAACGTATCTGATAAAGCAACTGCACGAAATCCACCAATTAATACGTACACAAGTACAGAAAAAGTAAATAAAAATAGTGCTGTTGTATAAGAAAGACCCGTTAGCGACTCAATTAATCGGCCACCACCCACCCACTGAGCTACTGTTGCTGAAAATAAAAAGATAATAATACATAACGCAGAAAGTATGACAACTGCTTTATTATTGTATCTTCCCTTTAAATAATCGATAAGAGTAATAGCTTCCATCTTCCTAGCAATAATGGCAAACTTTTTACCTATAACTGTTAAAACGATATACCCTGTTACAACTTGAATCGCAGATAACAATACCCATCCAAGCCCCATATTGTATGCTATACCAGGGCCACCAATAAAGCTACTAGCACTACCGTACGTAGCAATCATTGTCATTGCTAATAATAAACCACCGAGCTCACGCCCACCTAAAAAATATTCTTGCAAAAACTTATTATGGGCAGTCGCTTGTACACGTCTTGAAGCATATACACCAATTAAAAATACAACGATAAACGAAATTATCATTGGAATGATTACATACCAATTCATCTATTATTCCTCACTTTTTTCTTCCTCATCGAGTGAAATATCTTGAAATACAAAACGAACAACTAAACTAAGTAAAATAACCATAACGATAAAACCAACGATACAGCTATAAAAAAACCATGCTGGAAAACCAAATACATATGTATATTCACTTGGATTTTTACTACCAAGCCCATAAGCAAATCCGTACCATATTATAAAATTGATAATAGCAAGTCCAAGACCAATTAACGCTTCTCTATGGGCGATTCGAAAGCGTGGATCATCATGATAATTCTTCATTTTTCTCCCTCCTCTCACGATGTATTATTGTACCATTGTTCTTCTAGTTTTTCCTACTAGAAAGCAAAAACAAGCAGGATTTTTTATAATCACATAGAAGACTTTCTTACATTACATATTTTTTACAATTGTAACACAAATGAAATTTGAATTTTCAGTATTTGTTAATTATGATTTTAATTAGAGGCTTTCCATCTAGTTTCCACATCCTTGATTTCGGAATAAACGCCGTCTCGTACTGCGTTTACATTATATTTTCAAGGGGGTTATACAATGAGTCAACTAGCTGTAAATCTTCATGAAAAGGTAGAAAAGTTTCTTCAAGGTACAAAAAAGTTATATGTGAATGGATCTTTCATTGAAAGCGCTTCCGGTAAAACGTTTAACACACCTAACCCAGCAACTGGCGAAACACTTGCCGTCGTTTCTGAAGCTGGTCGCGAAGATATTCATAAAGCTGTCGTTGCAGCTCGCATGGCTTTTGACGAAGGTCCTTGGTCTCGCATGAGCACTGCTGAGCGAAGCCGGCTTATGTACAAGCTAGCTGATCTAATGGAAGAACATAAAGAAGAGCTTGCACAGCTTGAAACGTTAGATAACGGAAAGCCAATCCGTGAAACAATGGCAGCAGACATACCACTCGCAATTGAACATATGCGCTATTATGCCGGCTGGGCGACGAAAATCGTTGGTCAAACAATCCCTGTTTCCGGTGATTACTTTAACTATACACGCCATGAAGCTGTTGGTGTCGTTGGTCAAATTATCCCTTGGAACTTCCCGCTTCTTATGGCAATGTGGAAAATGGGAGCAGCGCTTGCTACAGGATGTACAATCGTTTTAAAACCTGCAGAACAAACTCCACTATCTGCCTTATACTTAGCTGAATTAATTGAAGAAGCTGGATTCCCGAAAGGTGTTATTAATATCGTTCCTGGATTCGGTGAATCAGCTGGACAAGCTCTTGTTAATCATCCACTCGTTGATAAAATTGCATTTACTGGTTCTACTCCAGTCGGTAAGCAAATTATGCGCCAAGCATCTGAAACATTAAAGCGCGTTACACTTGAGTTAGGCGGTAAATCACCAAATATCATCCTGCCAGATGCTGATTTATCTCGCGCGATTCCTGGTGCACTTTCTGGTGTTATGTTTAACCAAGGACAAGTATGCTCTGCTGGATCACGTTTATTTGTTCCGAAGAAAATGTATGATAATGTCATGGCTGACCTTGTCCTTTACTCTAAAAAATTAAATCAAGGTGCTGGCTTAAGTCCAGAAACTACAATCGGTCCTCTCGTTTCCGAAGAACAACAAAAACGTGTAATGGGCTACATCGAAAAAGGGATTGAAGAAGGTGCTGAAGTACTTTGCGGAGGAAGTAATCCATTCGATCAGGGCTACTTCGTTTCTCCTACAGTATTCGCTGACGTAAATGATGAAATGACGATTGCAAAAGAAGAAATTTTCGGTCCAGTTATTTCTGCAATACCGTTTAACGATATTGATGAAGTAATTGAACGTGCAAATAAATCACAATTTGGCTTAGCAGCTGGTGTGTGGACAGAAAATGTTAAAACAGCACACTACGTTGCAAGTAAAGTACGTGCTGGTACAGTATGGGTAAACTGTTATAACGTCTTTGATGCAGCATCTCCATTTGGAGGATTTAAACAATCCGGTCTTGGTCGTGAAATGGGATCTTACGCATTAAATAACTATACAGAAGTGAAGAGCGTTTGGCTTAACTTAAATTAATGAGAAAGAACCTGACCTATCCGGTCAGGTTCTTTCATTATGTATGTCTTTAAACTTGCAGTCCTCCGCTCACATTCAATACTTCTCCTGTAATATAGGATGCGTATTCTGATGCTAAAAAGGCTGCTGCGTTCGCAATATCTTCTGGCGTTCCAATTCTACCAACTGGAATCGCGCCAACCATCTTTTCTTTCACTTTATCTGGTATCGTTTTTGTCATATCTGTATCCATAAATCCTGGACAAATCGCATTACACGTAATACCAAAATTCCCAACTTCTTTCGCTGCCGTTTTCGTTAAACCTACAACGCCTGCCTTCGTAGCTGCATAGTTTGCTTGACCTATGTTTCCTTCTCTACTAATTGAAGATATATTAATAATACGTCCATACCCTTGTTGTCTCATGTAAAGGAGAGCTGGTTGCATACAATAAAAAACACCAGTTAAGTTCACTTGTAATACTTGTTCCCAAGCAGACTTCTCCATTTTATGTAACATTGCATCTCTTGTAATTCCAGCATTGTTCACCAAAATATGTAATGTACCGAATTTTTGAACCGCATATTCAATTAACGACTTCGCTTCATTTTGATTACTCACATCACATCGATATGAGCACACTTCATATCCTTCGTCCGATAACTCACGTGTCGTTTTTTGTAGCTTCTCTTCATTTACGTCGCTAATTAATACTTTCGCCCCTAGCTTTGCATACACCCTTGCAATCTCTTTTCCAATTCCCTGTGCAGCTCCTGTTACAACAGCTGTTTTCCCATTTAAAAACTCCATTCCTATCCCCCATTTCTATTACTTATACTGTATATTTCGGCTTTTTACTTTCCAATTCCTCTTTGTATAAAAAAGTCTATTTGTGTCAAACTAACTTTGCAACGTCGCATAAAGTGAAACTTTAATCAGTGGGGGGTTTTCTTCCCTCCACTGATTATTAGTTGAACCAATCGGACTTTTATGGGCAGTTGATCCCCCACCTAACTTCTTTGCTTTCGCTGAATTTTGAGGTGGGGTCTTACTGCCCATTAAAGCGGGATAAAGTGCAAGGAGATTGTGTCGAATGAACAAAAAAAATTTCAAACAAAACAAAGCTACTGATGGCATTGATGTAGAGTTCTCTCGTGAACTTGCTGACCACAATGACTTAGAAGCAAACGCACGTGCAAATGCCGCTGATGCACGTCAAAAACGCCAGTCAACTGAAAAATAAGGAAAGCACAACCTTATTCTTTTCAACAGGGACCTACTACCCAACAAAATAAACCGAGAGATATCTCTCGGTTTATTTTCTATATTTTTTTATATAGTGTGCCAAAGTAAGTAGTGGATATATATGAGCATAGCTATGGTAACGAATATAAAACCCTCCTGGTAAACCTGTTCCAGTAGGATATTTTTCATTCACATAAGGATTCGCAAGCAAATATGAAATACCTTTTCGAATAACTGGCGTCTCTATATCATAGTAAGAAATGAGAGCATCTAACGCCCATGCTGTTTGGGATGGTGTACTAAATGGTAAAGTAACGAACCTTTTCTCCACACTACTGTGGCATGATTCTCCCCATCCACCATCTTCATGCTGTATATGTTCAAGCCATAAAGCTGCTCGTTTTAATGATGGATTACTAGATGGAATTCCGAATGATCGTAATCCTGTCATAACAGCCCACGTACCATATATATAACAAATCCCCCATTTCCCATACCATGACCCATTCTCCTCTTGTACATTCATTAACCAATTTATCGCACTTTGTTTTTGTTTCTCAGGTAATGCATTTTGCGCATATGTCCCGAAAAACTCTAACACCCTCCCTGTAATATCTGGTGTAGAAGGATCTGTAATCATATCGCTTGCATTTTCGATTGGTAAATTTGCTAATATATTGCTCGTCACACCTTTTTCAAAAGCTCCCCACCCCCCATCATTATTTTGTAATCCTTTAACCCAATTAATCCCTTTCTGCCAAGCATTATCTACCTTTTCATTTCCTCTACTTCTTGCCAACACTCTTAGTACAGCTGTTGTATCGTCAACATCTGGAACTGTCGTATTTACATCTGAAAAACCCCAACCACCTGGAGTAAGCAACGGAGCATGTACGCTCCAATCAGCTTTTTTTGTATGCTGTTTTTTTAATAAATATGCTGTTGCATTTTGAAGCATTTTATTATCTTTCGAAACGTGGGCCTCTTGTAACGCATAGCTGAGTAAAGCTGTATCCCATACTGTTGAAGGAGAGTTTTGCAAGTGACTCCCTCTTTCCATCTTCCATATATAAGATGTTATCCCAGCTATAGCCTTTTGAATCAGTGATGATTGAGGAGAATGCCCTAACGCAAGTAAAGCATAAATCATATAAAACGAGGCAGTTGCGTAACTATATAACGTTCCATTTTCATCAATACGCTCTTTCATGAAACGTTCGACTTCCTCATATCCTTTATGATGTAACGAAAGTGGGTACGAGATAATTTGTTTTACATCACTTAATAACGTTTGAAACAACAGAGACCGATCCTCCCGAAACCATTCTCCGCCCCCGCCCGCAATGTGATTTAAATTTGGCAATAACTTTTTCCCTACTCGAAATCTTTTATTTAAACACACCATCATCGGAATTAAATGGATACGTGCTGAGCTACTCAATTCAAATATACTGAGGGGGGAATCATTCTGTAGAAACATAATTGGTGTTGGTAAATAAAAGAGTGAAGGATATTCATATTCTCCATGAATTGCTAATAAAAACTTCGTCATAAAATGAGCACGCGCCACGCCTCCGCGTTCCTTAATAAAATTTTCTGCTCGCTTCATGTTCGCATCTTCTTTTGTATATTTTTTCGAAGCAAGTAAGGCAGCATAAGATTGAATGGTAGCTGATAAATTACCTCCCACTTCATCTTCATACAATTTCCACGTTCCTTCATTTGTTTGAAGTGATGCTAACCTTTTTACAAACGGTTCTATCTCTTTATCTCTACCTAATAATTTTAATAAAAAAATCATATGGCAATCTGTTAATGGAGCTCCTTCAAAACAAAATCGCCACGTACCATCTTGCCGTTGCATCGTTTGAAGTGCAGTTGCTCTTCTCGCTATTTCTTCATACACTTTTTCATATAATAACAAGTTATTCACCCACCTTTCGAAATCCGTATAACGATATTCAAGAAGGTCGCTGAATATGTATGAATACAAAGAAAAGCAGAACATATAAAGTGAAACTTTAATCAGTGGGGGGTTCTTCATCCCCCACTGATTATCAGCCCTCACCAATCGGACTTTTATGGGCAGTTGCCCCCACCTAACTTCTTTGCTTTCGCTGAACTTTGAGGTGGGGGTCTTACTGCCCATTAAAGTCGGATAAAATGCTCTGCTCATAAACAATATCCTACTCCGACAATAATCCCTAATAAAGCACCAACTACTACTTCATACGGCGTATGCCCGACAAGCTCATTTAATTTCTTATATTCTGTTTGTCTACCGTGAAAAAACTCATTCAATATTTTCGCCTGTTTACTTACTGCCAGCCTTACTCCTGAAGCGTCATACATAACTATAATGGCAAAAATAGCAGCAATTGCAAATAAAGTACTTTCCACACCTTCCACAGCGCCAACACCTGTCGCCAGTGCTGTAACAGTTGAAGCATGAGAACTTGGCATCCCACCTGAAGCGAAAAACTTTGCAAAATCAAATTCACCCGTTTTGAATAATTTAAAGACTACTTTCGTTAATTGTGCTAAAAACCATGAAATTACAGCGGCCATAAGCGGATCGTTATGTAAAATTGTTTCCACGTTCTCAGCTCCCTACTAGCTATAATGGAAATCCTATAGTATCAGTATAAAGAAAAATGCGTAGAAAATACTACGCATTACGATACTTTTGCTGATTTATTTTTTATAAATTTCGGTTGTTTCTGCACTAAGAACTTTGTTTTCGCTACCGAGAATACAAATAATGCAACCCATATACAGAAAAATGCAATCATATGAGTAGATGTGAAATGTTCACCAAATACGAATACACCTAAAATTAAACTAATTGTTGGCGCAATATATTGTAAAAAACCTACCATATAAAGTGGAATAAGTTGGGCTCCTTTTGCAAAATAAAAAAGTGGTAACGCTGTAACAATGCCCGCTCCTATTAATAGTAATGTCGATAACATTGAGATAGAGCCAAATGAGCCAAAACTATGTACTCCTGTCATTACTAGATAAATAATTGCAAACGGCGTCACTAACATCGTTTCCATCGTAAGTCCAATTGTCGCATCATAGTTTAACAATTTTTTCGTTAATCCATATAAGCCAAATGAAAGGGCAAGTGATAAAGAAACCCATGGAATAGCACCGAAACGTACTGTTAAAATGATAACTCCTACTCCAGCTAAACCAACTGCAACGTATTGCCAAAAGTTTAACTTTTCCTTTAAAACGACTGTACCAAGTAAAATACTAATAAGCGGATTAATATAATAGCCAAGACTTGCTTCAATGACATGATTATGATTAACGGCCCATATGTAGACAAACCAGTTTCCACTAATCAAGACTGAAGCTATTGTTAATGACATTAATAATTTAGGTCGTTTAAAAAGATTCACGAACTCCCCAATAAACTGACGAAATCTCTTCGTAACACCTAATACTAGTAACATAAACACGAACGCCCAAACGATGCGGTGTGCTAATATTTCATCTGCAGGGACTTCCTCAACCCATTTCCAATAGATTGGTAGTATTCCCCACATCGTATACGCACCAGCCGCATATATAATCCCTTTTTTTTGCTGTGCTGATTGACTCCCCATCTTCCTTTTTCTCCTCTTCTCATTTTTTCTCCATTATACGGTTTTACATGCTCACTTTACCAATAATCAATCTGCATTTCTTTCGACATTTCTCATACAACGAATAATAAACATACCGTTATTACAACAAGTAACGGTATGCCGAAAACAAATTTCTTTTTATGAGTTTTATGATGAAACATATACATACCGATCCAAGCTCCAACTGCTCCCCCAGCTGTTGCTGATAAAAACAACGTACTTTCTGGCGTTCTCCACTGTTTCTTCTTCGCTTTTCGTTTATCAAGCCCCATAAGGCTAAAAGCTATAACGTTAATAATAAGAAAATAAATCCATTTCATCGCTTTCTCTCCCTATGAAAAATTCGCTTAATGGTAACATGAAAAAACGATGAAAACAACTGAAGAACGCTTTTTATTGATTAGTTACCTTCATATTTACATAGCCAATTAAACAGAAAGATGTTATGGGCAAAATCTTATATTTCATTCCCTTCACCCACTACCTTAGCATCGAAAAAACTTCTCTCAATCTCTTTTTCATCAAAATGAAGAACTACGATTAGCCCCACATATAAAGAAACGAAATTTAGAAACCATTCCTCATTATCATCTTTCTTAGCTAAACATTTAAATATCTCTTGAAATTGCATACGCTCGTCTACAGCAATAATCGGTCGCACGCCAAAATATTTCAATACAAGATGTAGGTTTAGCTGCACGGATAATGATAAAATATACTTTAATAGCTCCGTATAATGAGCAACATTTTTTTGACTATATAACTTCACAAGCTCTTGATGTAAAGTAGAAATCGATAATTCTTCTTTAGTCACTTTTGTTGCGTCTATCATTTCAATCATCTTTTTCATATCCATTACATTTACCCCTCCTGTTACAAAACAAAAGCCAAAGTGTATTTATTTTATAATCAGCAATAATTGAGTATTTCTCCCCTCTCTTTCTTCTTCACTTACTAAGTCATACTTTTTTAAAAGGTGAAATACATCATTTAACATTTCTTGTGAGTGATTACCTTGTAAAAAATTTTTTAACCCTTTAAAAATCTCTTCAGTTAAAAAACTCTTTTGACTTTCAAGTTTATTCATTACATCTTCAATAGAATGATCGATATTACACGCCATAAAAACCCCTCCTCTATCCTTTATAAATAATATCTTCTGCTAACGATGTAAACACTTCTCCAACAAGAGAATCTTCATCATATACAGATGAACCGCTATTTTCTTCACGTTTTGCAAAAGGTACTTGTGCGATTACTTCTGTTTGCAATTGTTCTGCTAACATTTCGCCACCGCCTTTTCCAAACAGATAATTTTTCAATCCATCTTGTTCTTCATAATAAGCCATGTTTTCCACAATACCTAAAATCTCGTGTTTCGTATGTTTTGCCATTACGCCTACTCTAGATGCTACGAATGAAGCAACATTATGTGGTGTTGTAACAATAATTTCTTTCGCCTGCGGAATCATTGCTGCAACATCAATGGCAACATCTCCTGTACCAGGTGGTAAATCAAGAAGTAAATAATCTAATTCTCCCCAGTGCGTATTCGCAAGGAAGTTTTGAATCCATTTATTTAACATCGGTCCGCGCCACATAACCGGATTATTTCCTTCTGTAAAAAATCCCATCGACATGATTTTAACACCGTGACTAATAACTGGAATTGCTGTTTGATCAATCATCGTTGGTTTTTGATGCGTTTCCATCATAGCTGGAATGCTAAAACCATATATATCTGCATCTAATATCCCCACTTTTTTGCCCATACGAGCTAAAGCCGTTGCAAGATTAATTGTTACAGTTGATTTTCCGACTCCACCTTTTCCGCTCGTTACAGTAATAAATCGTACTCCTGAATCAGGACGAAGCATGCTCGGCATACCAGTTTCTGTTCTACTATTTTTCTTTAACTTTTCTGTTAGCGCAGCTCGTTCTTCTTGTGTCATAGAACCAAACGTCAAATCTACTTTAGATGCACCAATTGCCTGCAGAGACTCTTCTACATCTTGTTGAATTTTTGCTTTTAACGGACAACCTTGAATCGTTAGCACTACTTCAAGTTTAACCTCTGTTCCATTCATTTGTATATTTCTAACCATGTTTAACTCTACAATACTTTTGTGTAATTCTGGATCCTCTACATGTTTTAACGCATTCATTATTTGTTCTTGAGTAATCATAAAACTCATCCCTTCTCGTATTCTAATTTATCCGACTTTAACTAATAATCAGTGTGGGATGAAGAACCCCCCCACTGATTAAAGTTTCACTTTATATACAACATCTTCTTGTCGTTGCAAGAAACACTTATTATCCACCACTAACAGGCGGGATGAATGCGACGATATCTCCAGCTTGTATCATCTCGTCATTCGTTACAAACTCTTCATTAACAGCCACCATCACTTTATCAAACGATTGTAAGCTATAATTTGCTTTGAGCCATTCTTTTAATTGCTGCACTGTCACTTCTTGTTTTTCTGAAATTACGAATTGATCTAATCCGACTTCCTCACGCAAATTTGCAAACAGTAAAATTGTAATCATTTTCTCATTCTTCCTTCTTCGGTTTTCCTGCTGGATATGGTGTATTTTCAAGTTGATCTCCAATCCACATCGTCCCATCTTCCCAAAATTCTTTTTTCCATATTGGGACGATTCGCTTTATACGTTCAATTGCGTATTCATTCGCTTCATAAGCTACTTTGCGATGCGGTGATGAAACTGCAATGACTACCGCAATATCCATTATTTCTAGCCGGCCTACTCGGTGAGTAATTGCTACTTTTGCATCCGGCCATCTTTCACTAATTTCTTCACCAATTCTCATAAATTGCTTTACTGCCATCGGTTTATATGCTTCATACTCTAAATGTAGCGTTCGTTTTCCTTTTGTTAATTCTCTCACTGTACCAATAAAAGTTGTAATCGCACCTGCCTCTCTTCTTGCAACTTTATTCGTTACTTCTTCAACTACAATCGGTATATCAACAATCTCAAATAGCACTTGTCCCATTGGAACCACCTCTCACTTTGCGAAATGTCCAAGGCCATTCACTACCTTCGTTATCTTCCAATAAAAGAACATCCACAAACATATCTTTTTTATATCCTCTTGTCCCACCTGGTAATACGATAAAAACATTCGATTCTGCTAATGAAGAGACCGAACTAGATTTATCAAATCCTGAAGGACAAGCAATTAACTGACCTTCGTTATATGTCAGTTTCGCTCGTACAAATCTTGTAAATGGATTTGGCTTTAGAAAGTCTTCTCCTAATAACGCTTTTTCTCTCTTTAAATGTGCTTTTTCACTAAACATATACGTCCGAATACAAGGTCTTACAAATAATTCAAACCCTACGTAACAAGCAGATGGATTTCCTGATAAACCAAATAATAACTTGCCATTTAATTGTGCTACAGTCGTAACACTTCCTGGCCTCATTGCAATTTTATTGAAAAGAACAGATGCACCTAACTTTTCATATATAGCTGGTAAATAATCGTAATCCCCTACTGATACACCGCCTGTTGTAATGAGCATATCTACTTGGCCAAGCGCTTCTTTTACAGCTTTGAAACATGTATGAAAATTATCGCTAAACTTCCCAAAACATTTTACTCTTCCGCCCGCTCTTCGAATTTGAGACAATATCATATACGTATTACTGTTTCGGATTTTCCCTGGCTGTAATGAATCGTTTACGTCCAGTAATTCACTTCCAGTCGCTAATAGTCCAATTACAGGCTTTCTAGCCACCGGTACCTCGCTATACCCAAACGTAGCAAGAAGAGCTGAAATACCTGGATGAATGTATGACCCTTTCTTTGCAAGAACCGTGCCTTTACGAGCATCTTCACCTTGAAAAGAAATATTGTCGCCCGTTTTGAATGATCGCTTCACTTCCATATATTTGTTGCCATCCTCCTCATATTGACGAGTTAGCTCTAACATAACAACCGCATCACACCCCTTCGGAATTTGCGCTCCTGTCATAATTCGAACTGCTTGAAATGGACCTACTTTCTCATCGAATAGCGATCCTGCACCGATTTCACCCACTACTTCAAATACAATTGGCGTTTCATAACTTGCTAAATCCGTATCTTTTGCTCTAATAGCAAATCCGTCATACGGCGAACGATTAAATGACGGCACATCATGGTCAGCTACTAAATCCTCTGCTAATATACGTCCATAAGCTAATTCAATAGGTAGTAGCTCCTTTAATCCTTTATGAGCAAATCCCATTACTTTACGAACAGCTTCTTCAACCGTAATTGGCACTCTTCTTTCCATTATTGACAACCCTTTCTATTAACCGAATACACGATAATATAATTGTTTCGCTTTCGAAATATCATTTGTACCATGAATGAAAACGCGACCATCTCGAAAAATAACAACGCGGTACTCATCTATTTGGCAAGATAGTAAATACGGATTCCGATCTACTTTCCCCACTTTTTTTAATACTTTTTCTATATCATCAAAATTGTATTTTCTATTGTCTACTGGTCTAATTTGAACTGTATTTCTTCCGCATAAAGCAGCTACCTTCGTTTGATTTTCGTATGATAAATAAGGATAAATGCGATTCAAACCGCACGAAGAGCAATTGTCTGTCTTGATTTTCCCTAGTTTTATAAAATGGTTTTGATTACTCCATATATCAAATATGAAAAATGTTTTTCTAATTGCTGCAAAATCTTCTACTAAAATTTTGAGTGCTTCCGCCACTTGATATGCTGCGACGATTTGTACAGTCGGGCTAATAATTCCAGCTGTATCACACGTCACACCTGTAACTGGAACGTTTTTCAGCACACAATGTAAACACGGTGTCTCTTGCGGAATAATTGTATAACACATACCGTACGAGCCAACGCAAGAACCATATACCCACGAGATATTATGTTTTTGTGATAAGTCATTTATTATAAATCGAATATCGAAATTATCTGTTGCATCAATGATTACATCGACATTTTCTAATAGCCCTTCCAAGTTTTCTACACATGCATCCATTACGAAAGCATGTATTTGTACTTCCGAATTAAGTTTTTCTAGCCGATTTTTAGCAGCAATTGCTTTTGGCAATTTCTCTCTTGCATCTTGTTCAGAGTACAATTGTTGCCTTTGTAAATTACTCCATTCAACGTAATCGCGATCTATAATCGTCAACTTGCCAATACCTGCACGTACGAAACTTTCGGCACTTGCACTTCCTAATGCGCCTACTCCTACAATTAACACATGTTTATTTCGAATTTTTTCTTGCCCTCTACTCCCAATTGGTTTAAACAAATGTTGTCGTGAATACCGCTCAGCCATTACATACCCTTCCTCTCACGAACTCTATTTCATATTTGAATGTTGTTTTTGATAACAAGCAAAGTACGCAAATCCAACAAAACCAGCTCCGCCAATTACATTTCCGATAAAGACAGGAACAAAATTTTTAGCAAGATCCATCCATGTCAGATGACCTGCAAAAATAACTGCTGAGATGACAAACATATTTGCTACCACTTGCTGAAATCCAATCACTACAAATGCCATAATTGGAATCCAAATTCCGATTATTTTTCCGACAAAATCACTCGTCCCATAAGCGAGCCAAAGCGCCAAACAAACGAGCCAATTACACCCAATTGCTAAAATTAAAGTTCTCCCAAATGATTCATGTAACTTTCCTTCTGCTATCGCTACCGTTTTATTTAAATAATCTCCCTCTGTTAATCCGCCAAGATGCCCGAAACAATACGCTACGAAAATAGCTCCTACAAAATTCATGAAAGTAATCCAAATCCAGTTATTTAGCACACTAACCAATGTAATTTTCTTTGCATATAGCGCCATAGATAGTGACATCATATTTCCGGTAATTAATTCTCCTCCTGCTAATACGACGAGCATGAGTCCAACAGGAAAAACCGCTCCTCCTAAAACATTCACTAAACTCCCCCAGCGCTCAGGCAAATTACCTAAAACGCGAATGTTAAGTAAAAAACCTAGCGAAATAAACGCTCCTCCTAAAAAACCGAGAATAAGCATTGCTGGCAAGGTCTGACTTACTTTTTGAACACCGGCCTCAATTACAAGCTCAGCAATTTGTTCCGGTTTATGAAATGCCATTACTAATTCCTCCATTTTCTCCAAATAAAAAAGCAGCTTCAAAAAACCTCCTCAAAATAAAGGTTTTTGAATGCTGCTTAATTTCTCTGCACATCTTTTACAGAGAGATCAATCATCACTTTTACTATAAAATAGAAAATCTACAAACGTTGCACATCTTCCATTTTGTATATACTGCATCATAGTCTCACGCTTATATATCAACCACCAATATGTGACATTTCAATTTTAGGTGCTCTTTTTTTACTTGTATGACTTAAGCGTTCATCTGAATAATGATCTTCTCGTTTGTTCCATATATCGCGTACGACATCTGTTATTTCCTCGTCAGTGTATTCAGATCGAAGCAGTTCTCTCAAATCATTTCCTTTAGAAGCGAACAAACAAGTATATAACTTTCCTTCTGCAGAAATACGGGCTCTCGTACATGAGGAGCAGAAGGAGTCTGTTACTGATGAAATAATACCTAGTTCTTCATCACTTCCAATATAACGATAGCGAGTCGCAACCTCTCCTGCATAATTCGCTTCTATTCGTTCTAATGGCATAACTTGATGAATCGTATCTACTATTTCTTGTTTAGAGACAACCTCTTTTAAATCCCAACCGTTATAATTTCCAACATCCATATACTCAATAAAACGAAGGATATGTTTATTTCCCTTAAAGTATTGTGCCATCTGCAAGATGTCCTGTTCGTTTTTCCCCTTTTGAACGACCATGTTTATTTTAATTTTCATACCGACTTCAGCTGCAGCTTGTATTCCTTCCAGAACCCTTTGTACTTTGCTTCTATTACCATTCAAATAGAAAAATCGCTCTTCTTCTAAGGAATCTAAACTAACTGTCACACGTGATAAACCCGCCTTATATAAATCAGGAGCAAACTTTTTAAGTAACGATCCATTAGTTGTTAAACCGATATCCTCCACACCATCTATTTTATTCAGGCGCTCGATAAGCTGCGGAAGACCTCTTCGAAGTAACGGTTCTCCGCCTGTAATCCGTAATTTTCTAACACCTAAAGAAACGAAAATACGTGTTATCCTTTCAATTTCATCAAAAGATAAAATTTTATCATTAGACAAAAACGAGTAATCAGGACCAAATATTTCTTCTGGCATACAATATCGACAGCGAAAATTACAGCGGTCAGTAACTGAAATACGTAAATCCTTTAAAGGACGTTGTAGTTTGTCTAATGTGACAGATTTCATATTTATTGCCTCGCTTTTACTTATTTTATATTTAAAACACGCTCCGGATGCGTATATACATTTAAGGATTGATTCCGAATAAATCCTATCGTAGTAATACCTAGTTCTTCAGCTAGCTGCAAAGCCAACTCAGTTGGCGCTGATTTTGACAGTATAATTTCACAACCAATTTTTGCAACCTTCAATAGTATTTCCGAAGAAATACGACCACTAAAAACAATGATTTTATCTCTTATAGAAATATTATTTTTTAAGCAATAACCGTAAATTTTATCTAACGCATTATGTCTACCAATATCCATTCGACTTAAAATAATACCATTCACATTGCACAAAGATGCATTATGAACGCCACCTGTATGATGAAATGTCTCTGCAGATTGCTGCATTTCTTTCATTAATCGAAAACAGTCTTCTGCAGTAACCTGTACATGAACGCCATTCATTTTCTTTGCGCTTAATGCATCATTTGCAAAAACAAACCCTTGTCTACTCATACCACAGCATGAAGTAATATAACGTTTATTTTGCATTTGTTCGTAATACGGATTTACTTTTGCCGTCGTGACATGTACAAATCCTTCTTTCTCTTGTACCCATATGTCATCAATATCTTCATACTTCCGAATAATTCCTTCAGATGCTAAAAAGCCTATTACCATATCTTCTATATATTCTGGAGTACTAACCATTGTAACAAACTCCTGTCCGTTCATTTTAATCGTGACTGGAAACTCTGTTACAATGCTGTCCTCTATATATTTAAACGCCCCTTGTTCATAACGAAAGATTTCTCTTTCTACCTGTATCGGTTTCACGATCAGTATCCTTCTCTCACGTTATATTTTTATCAAAAACAAATACCGAAACTGCAATATCTTCTTCTACTTTCATATCTGAAAACAAATTCACCAATTTCGCTCCAACAAGTTCCTCCAAATGTTCACGGGAATTCGCAGCATACACTTCTTGAATCATTTTCGTTCTAGCCATATGAACCATTTCCGCACCGTCCATCGTACTTGAAATGAATTTTTCAGTAGGTGTTAAGTTTCCGTAAAGAGTCGCAATCGCCATATTTTCAGCAAAAACAGTATGAATTCGTTCTGGCCCTTTTCCGAAAAGTTCCTTTCGAAGTTTTCGTATCATATCATTAAATTCATGTACTTTTTTTGACATACCATTATACCTCCCAAAAGCCTCATTTTACTTTATTATATATTTTACCAAAATGAGCCTTCCGCCCAAACTATTTCGTACAAACATTTGGGCGAAAAGATTCACTTCGTGAAGGTTACTCGTCTTTTAACCCTTTACCCATACCTTTTAAGAAATGAAGCCCAAACCCGATAGCACGGTTAATGTCTGGATCTTTCAATACTTTCATAAGATCGAATACCCCTACTTTTTTATTACTCTCTAGATGTTCATTACCTTCTTCTAGCCCTACTAATAAGCTACCTATAAGCTTTTTCGTAAGTTCCGGATCAAGTTCTGTTAAAGCACCCGCAGCCCCCATCATATTATTAATTAAATTTGTAACCGGCTCACGAGTCACTTGGCCAAGAACAATCTTTGCGATTGGTTCTTTCGCCTTTAGCATAGAATTTGCAGCTTCTAACATGCCAATATCATTCAATTCCCCTACTATGTTAAACATTTGATTTAGAGCGTCTTCATTATTAGCTAGAAGCTCTTTTAAATCATCTAATTTTTTCTGTTTTATTTCTTCCTCAGTTAATTCTTGTTTTTGAATCATTTTTATAGGTGCAGCCATATTTTTCTCCTCCTACTTATCCGTTAAATGCACATACCCTGGACGTGCCCACTTACGATGTACCTCAATGCCAGCTTGAGGGTGACGTTTTTTATTACGCGGATTCGCTTTTGGCATCGGATTTTCGCCATCAACTTCTAGCACTTCCATACGCACTTTCGTCTGTTTATAAGCAGGTGTGTTCGTACGCGTATCAACGGCAGGACCTGTTAAGAAATTAATTGCTGTTTCATTATCTGTAGAGTTCATCGGTAAATATAACTCATTCGCTTTTACACGGTCTGTTACAAGTGCACGTAATTTTAACGCTCCAAACGGAGAGACAAGACGGACTAATGAACCAGTTTTTACTCCACGTTCTTTTGCAAGTGCTGGAGAAACTTCAACGAAAACGCCAGGCACTTTCGTTTGAATACCTGTTGATTTATTTGTCATATTCCCTTCATGGAAGTGCTCAAGCATACGACCATTATTAATATGAAGGTCGAACTCAGCCGGGAATTCAGCTGGGCGCACCCAGTCAGCAATCGCAAAACGAGCTTTTTTATCTGGGAAGTTAAATCCATCTTGGAAAAGAAGCGGTGTATTCGTTCCATCAAAACTTCCCCAATGGAAACTATTCCATCCTTCCAATACTTCATAGTTTGCTTGTGAAAATAGTGGTGATAAACTTGCCATTTCAGCAAAAATTTCACTTGGATGACTATAACTCCAGTTTGCACCTAATTTATTCGCAACTTCCTGCACGATCCACCAGTCTGGCTTCGCATCTCCAAGCGTAGGAAGAACTTGATATAGTCTTTGAACACGACGCTCTGTATTAGTGAAAGTACCTTCTTTTTCAAGAGATGGCGCTGCTGGTAATACAACATCTGCATATTGAGCCGTTTTAGATAAGAAAACATCTTGCACAACGAAGAAATCAAGGCTTGATAACACTTCATGTACATGGTTCGCATTAGAGTCTACAAGAGCCATATCCTCTCCGACAAGATACATAGCTTTCATTTTCCCTTTATCAATTGCGTGAAGCATTTCAATATTATTCAGACCTGGTTCACTATTAATTTTCACTCCGTAAGCCATTTCAAATTTCGCACGTTCCATATCGTTAGTAACGTGCTGATATCCAGGAAGCCATCCTGGTAAAGTACCCATATCACAAGCACCTTGTACGTTATTATGACCTCGAAGTGGATATGCACCAGCACCTGGACGACGATAATTACCTGTTGCAAGTAGTAAGTTTGAAATCGCGGCGGAAGTATCAGATCCACCTGTATTTTGCGTTACACCCATTCCCCAAAGGATACATGTACCATCTGCATCACGAATCATTTCAGCTATTTGAATCAGTGTTTCTTGCGAAATACCAGTCATTTCTTCTGCATATTCAAGTGTATATTCTGTAAGGCTCTCTTTGAAGTCTTCAAAGAAATTTACATTCTCATCAATAAATCGTTGATCGTGCCAGCCTTGATCAATCATATATTTCGTAACAGCCATTAACCATACTTGATCTGTTCCTTGTTTTGGACTAATAAAAACATCTGAACGCTCTGCCATTTCTGTTTTACGAAGATCAGCCACAATTAATTTTTGTCCGTGTAATTTATGTGCACGTTTAATACGTGTAGCTAAAACAGGATGACCTTCTGTCGGATTACACCCTACAATAATAACAAGACCAGATTGTGCAATATCTTTAATCGTTCCAGCATCTCCGCCCATACCAATTGTACGGAATAATCCGTCTGTCGCTGGTGATTGACAATAACGTGAGCAGTTATCAATATTATTCGTTTCAAATACTTGTCGAGCTAATTTTTGAATCACATAATTGTCTTCATTCGTAATTTTAGATGAAGAAATAAAACCGATAGCATCTTTACCGTACTCTTCTTTAATCGCTCCTAATTTACTTGCAACTACATTCAATGCTTCTTCCCATGTAGATTCAACAAACGTTCCATTTTTACGAATTAAAGGTTTCGTAATTCGTTCTTTAGAATTTACGAAGTCCCAACCAAATTTTCCTTTTACACAAGTAGAAATTGCATTAACTGGCGCATCAGAAGAAGGTTGTACTTTAAGAATTTTACGTCCTTTCGTCCACACTTCAAATGAACACCCTACACCACAAAATGTACATACTGTTTTCGTTTTCTTCGTACGAGTATCACGCATGGCCGCTTCCACTTCTGATACCGCAAAAATACCGCTATATCCAGGCTCAACTTCTTTAATTAAATCTACCATTGGTTCAAGAATATCTGGTTTTAATCCCGTCATAAATCCAGCTTCACCGAGCATCGTTTTTTCCATTAAAGCGTTACAAGGGCAAATCGTTACACATTGACCACAGCTCACGCATGAAGAATCATTAATATTTACTCCTTCATCCCAAATCACTCGTGGTCGCTCAGCTTCCCAGTCTATCGATAACGTTTCATTTACTTGTAAGTTTTGACACACCTCAACGCATTGACCACATGCAATACATTGATTAGGGTCATAGCGATAAAACGGATGCGTCATATCAACTTCACTTACATCTACTTTCGGTTCATAAGGATATTTTTGATGTTCGATTTCCATTAATTCTGCTGTATTATGCAGTTTACAGTTCCCATTGTTGTTGTCACATACTGTACAGTATAATAAATGATTTTCTAATAACCGATCCATCGCCTCTGTTTGTGCTTCTTTCGCACGAGTAGAGTTCCGTTCAATGTTCATACCTTCTGTCGCTACTGTCGAACAAGAGCGCATTAACTTTCCGTCAACTTCTACAATACAAGTGTCACATGTTTGAATAGGATCTACTTCTGGCACGTAACAAATTTGCGGATGTTCAATCCCGTTCTCGTTCATAACACCCAATATCGTTGAACCGGGCTCCGCTGTATACTTTTTTCCGTCAATTGTAATATGAACCATGTTGTTATTCATGGTCTTTCCCCCTTTTTGAGAATAAAAAAACTCCACCACGAAAATATACGCACCACATTTCGGCACGTTATTATCATGGTGGAGTAGTTTATTAGCACATCTTGCTAAAATACCAATCCATTTATTCATAAATAAAACGATAGATTCATAACAGGTCATATCACGATTCCATCTTTAACACTATAATTATAGCGTTAAAGTTAAAAATATACAATATAAAATTTAAACTACGCATATGTCAGCTTGGAACTATCCATAATAACCCATATAAAGTGAAACTTTAATCAGCCCTCACCAATCGGGATAAAACATAACAAGGAGTAAGCAAACAAATGGGGTCTTTTAATAAATGGATTCGTGGTGAAAAATCTTTTTCTACCCAAGAGCAAGCTGATCACACATTAAATAAACTTATCTCTTCTTCCCTTTCCCTTAATTTAAAGCACTTGTCCAAACTGTTTAGCGGTATTCCAGAATTAATAACACGCACTTTTCCATTAAAAAACGGACAGGAAGCTTCACTTATATATATGGAAGGACTTGTAGACAAAACTGTTATTAACGTAAACATTCTTCGTCCTCTCTTATTTAAAGAGTGGAATGAAGACGATTTTTGGGAAGCCTCTGTTTCTATCGGAAATATTAAAAAAGTTCAACAGTGGACAGACATTGAACAATCTCTTTTACACGGCAAAAGTATTTTATTTATAAACGGGCAACTATCCGCTTTAGAGCTTGATACGCAAGCGGCACCAAAAAGGAGCATTGAAGAGCCTACAACAGAAAGCGCCATAAAAAGCTCACACGAAGGATTTAATGAAGTGGCAAGCGACAGCCTTGCACTTATTCGTCGATATATTCCAAATCGCGAATTGAAAGTAAAGGAATTCACTGTTGGTGAACGAGCTACTTCAAAAGTTTTTTTGCTGTACTTAGCAGACATTGCAAATGAAGATGTTGTACAAGAGATGGCCTGCCGCATCGAATCAATCAAAGTAGATGCCATTCTTACTACCGGAGAATTAGAAGGATTTGTTGAAGATAATTCCTATACTCTCTTTCCGCAATTATCGATAACTGAGCGCCCTGACACAACAGCACATCATATTCTAGATGGGCGAATTGCTGTTGTTGTAGATCGTTCACCAGGCGTATTAATAGGACCCATGACCTTTTCAGCTTTTTTTCAGACGATAGATGATTACAGCTTCAGACCAATGATTCCATCTTTTATACGATTACTTCGTTTCACTGGATTATTTATTGCAATTTTTGCTCCTGCTCTTTATATTGCTATGATTTCCTTTCATTATGAAGTGATTCCACTTAAATTATTGTTAACGATTGGAGAATCTCGAGCTAAAATTCCTTTTCCTCCTATATTAGAAGCACTTTTGATGGAATTAGTACTTGAAATGCTCCGCGAAGCTGCAGTTCGGCTTCCTGGTCCTGTTGGACAAACCATCGGCGTCGTAGGAGGGATTGTCATTGGACAAGCTGCAGTTCAAGCAGGAATAGTAAGTAATGTCATGGTTATCGTTGTATCTATTACTGCAGTCGCTTCTTTCATCATCCCTAACTTAGAAATGTCTGCAGGAATTCGACTTCTTCGATTCCCAATGATGATAATTGCCTCTTTATTTGGTGTCATTGGCATTATGGTTGGGATGGCAATCATTATTATTCATATACTTTCTATGGAATCTCTCGGTGTTCCTTATGGTAGTCCTTTTTCTCCGTTATTTGCTTCGGATTTAAAAGATATTCTTATACGTTTACCATGGAAAATAATGAAGAAGCGCCCACTATCCCTTAACTTAAAACAAGAGAATCGACAACGCGATATAGAAGGAACGGAGGAAGATAAGTGACAAAGCGTGCAAAGAGGGCGATTAGTTTATTTCAATACATTTTAACGATTAGTGGTGTTCAAGTAGGATTCGGTGTACTTACACTGCCACGTGAAGTTGCACAAGGGGCGAATACAGATGGCTGGATGTCTATTATTATTGGATGCGCTATCACTACTTTAGTCAGTCTATCTATTGTAAAAATCATGGAAAAGCATCCTGGATATACTTTACTCGATGTGCTAACTCGTTATCTTGGGAAATGGCTAGGAAGAGTAGTAATGATTTTTTGGATTTTATATGCTGTCCTTGCAGCTATTTCCTTAATTTTTTCCCTCTTATACGTTATTCACATTTGGATTTTACCTAGAACTCCAATGTTTTTAATTATGATTTTACTATCTATTCCCATGCTTATGCTCGCATGTAAAGGCGTTCTTATTATAAGTCGCTACGCTGTTTTCACTGTGTTTTTCACACTGTGGATGCCTTTTCTATTGTTTATCCCTCTTAAAGATGGGCATTGGATATACCTCCTCCCTCTTCTTAAAGAGGGCTGGATACCAGTTTTAAACACCGTAAAATCAACTATTATTGCATTTCTTGGATTTGAGTTTGCATTTGTCCTTTATCCTTATTTGAATAACAAATCCTCTGCTAAAAAAGGGATTGTTATCGCAAATTTAATTACCCTATTCCTTTATCTTCAAGTCACGTTCGTTTCTTTCGTTTATTTTAGTCCAGATGGTATAACAAAGTTTTTATGGCCCACCCTTTCTCTTGTTACACCATTTCACTTTTCGTTTCTTGAACGGTTTGAAATTATCTTTTTATCTTTTTATCTCTTCATTATTTTTGATTCTTGCATTCCTTACATATTTACTGCTTCAGATGGAATCAATCAATTACTTAACAAAAAAGGGAGTTCCTTACCTATTTGGTTTTTATTATTCGGGTGTATTGTTGTCTTATTCTTTTATATCCCTTCCTCTTACCAAATAAGTGCTTTGCGAGACTTTTGGGGAACTGCCAGTTATTTTATCGTTTTTCTATTTCCAGTCGTATTTCTCTTATACATGACACTTTATCAGCATTGGAAAAGGAGAAGAGTTTAAATGAGGCGCTTTATTCATTTCACTATACTTTACTTTCTCATAACCTTCTTAACAGGATGTGGAGATCGACTCGACTTAGAAAAACAATCAATTTCATTAATTTACGGCTTTGACGCAAAAGCAAAAGGAAAATTAATTGTGTACCACGTAAATCCTATTTTTAATGAAGACGTAGAAAAAAAGTACGAAACACATGAAGCGAAAGTACGTACACCTCGAGAAGCAAAAGCAACGTTTAATAGTTCAAGTGGCGGTTTAGTATCTACAGAAAAGTTACAGCTTATTTTATTTAGCACAAATTTTTTAAAACAAGAAGGGGCTATGCCTTACCTTGATGTTTGGTATCGTGATCCTAAAAACACTGGAAACATGCGTATGGTTGCAGTAGACGGTCCAATTTCTTCAGTTATATATAATAACTTTAAAGACAAGCCTGCCCTTCCCGAGTATTTAACAGATTTAATTAATACGAACAAACTGTACAATCGGACCGTTTTTACGACATTCCATGAATTTCACAGGCAAACGTTTAATAAAGGTATAACACCTGCTATTTCAGAAATAAAAAAAGGTAAAAAAGATGTTATCGTTACCGGTTCCGCGCTATTAACTTCTCGCGGAATTTATAAAATGTCATTAAATCGTTATGAAAGCGCCCTTCTTCTTTTGTTACAAAAGAAAGCGAATACACCGGTTTCGCTTACATTGAAAATCCCTTCTACTTCAGTTGAAAGTAATAGTGATTTAAAAGATACCGATGGCGGCGATTTCGTAACAATAAATGTTCTTAGCATGAATCGTGATATCCATACAGACTATAGCGATAACCGCTTCAAATTTAACGTTAAAATGGATTTAAAAATTGCTGTATCTGAACTTACATTCAATATGGATATAGACAAAGATAGAAAGAAATTAACTTCTCTTATTACAAAACAACTAAACAAAGATTTGAACGATTTAATCCACAACATTCAAAAACAGCAGCTTGATCCATTCGGATTTGGTGATTATGCGAGAGCGTTTCAATATGAAGAATGGAAAAAAGTTGAAGACGATTGGCCGAGTGCCTTTTCAAAAGCTAACGTAAAAGTAGCACCTACCATTAAAATTTTAGAAAATGGGATTATTAAATAGCAAAAACACGCTACTTGTTCTTATACGTTTAAAGAACAAGTAGCGTGTTATCATTTTTATTTTGAAGCTTCTTATACAGTTACACTTCTGTTTCTGGTTCTTCGTTTTCCACTTCTTCCAATCTTTGCTGCTCTGCAATTTCAGCTGAAATCATTCCATAATAAATTTCTGGATACAATCCAAATATTTGATATACACTTCCTAAAAACGGCATCGGAATCCCTCTTTTCTAAAGTTGTATTGCCACTTTTAAGGATTCCCTTTTCATTCATTATACATTCGTTTTTGGCGTTTCTTCTTCATCATGAACGCTTAATAAATTTTGCCACTTTTTATAAGGCGCACTATTTGGATCTACATATCCTTTCGCGTACGAACGATCCCACAATTGTTTAATAAACATCTCTTTCTCTTTCTTGGCAACCATATCAGCACCTGTACCGTAATAGTTTTGGAAATATAACTCAATTTCATCAAGGAACAGCCTTAATAATTCATCAGAAGTTTCTTCTAACGTTGGATCATATTTCGCTTCACGGTCATACATTAAAATCATATCTAAAATATTATGGACATGCTCTTTACGTAGCCATCTAATATCTTGAGCACCTAATACAAATGGATGCGTATATAAATGTCCACCTTGTATCATCGCCTTTTCTTGTTCTTCTTCAAATCTGGACAAGATGTTTTCATAAATAAATGGGTTATGAAGCAATGCTCTGTGTAATTTATAACTTTCGCTTGAAATATTTTTCCCCATCGACTGAATTAAAAAGCTACGTCCAACACCATTATATTGATACACGAACTGACCATCAACAGCAACTAAACTTATCCAGCGATACATGTACGCGTATAGAAGAGCTCGATTACATTTATCATAATCTAACTTCGTTTGCGTTGCATTTAAGTCTGGCATGAATGCTGGTAAGTGCCAATACTTATCTAAATGCGGTGTTAAACTAGATTTTTTACTATTCAACTTGTTTACACGGCGATAGTACGACTGAAAATAATCACCTTTATCATTCATAAATCCATTTGCAATATGTCCAGAAGAAAGCTTAGGAAAGTCTTGTAGTGATAAACCGTAATGTGCACGATAACAAATGACTTCAAATGGCGAGAAAGCTTCATTTACTGTATCTTTTTCTTTAAACATTTCTTGCATTAATTCCTCTTGCAGTTCTTTCTTTAAAGATGGATGTATGCCCCAATATTGTAATTCCCTATGATGAGAAACTTTCGGCACGAATGGACTTGCTAAATGGAACAAGTCTTCAATTTTTTCACGAACATATTCATCACGATCACGATTCTTATAATCCGCCTCTTTTCGTAATGCCTCAACGATATTCAGCTCTAATTTATCGCGATAGCGTATTTGTAATTCATCATAGCAATAGCTTAGTATGTGCTCACGATAAAAGTCTTCTACCTTTTTCGATTGAATTTCTTCTGTTTTCGCATCCCGGCAATATTCCCCGTATAAGCTCATATAAATTTCTGCTGATATATCTTTCGGTAATACACCTAAATTTAAATGTTGTTGCATATCTTGCCATATCTTTTCTTGTAACTTCTCTTCCGCTAATACGTATACATTCGTTGGGTTTGTTTTCCCTTCAAATTCTTTGCTTCGTTTTTGAATTTCGAACAATAAATTTTCACGTGTTTCATGTAAATTATCAAAAAACCTTTCCCAATATTGAATCATTTTATTAACTGCTTGATATAGCGATTGATAAACGAGTTCTAATAGCATTTCTTTACGGTATTCGTTTAATTTGTGTACGTACTGCGTTACAATATCTTCAAATTCCTTTTTAAATAAACGCTGCTGATTATTAATCATTTTTCCGAACCAACCTTGTTGTTGCGCAATTTCTACTCGGCGTACAGCTGTTACCGTTCCATCAATGTTACTCACATTAAATTTCTTATCGTAATTTTGAATTAAATTACGCTTTTGTTCATTATTTTCATGTAGTCGATTCATTTTTTCCACTAACTGCTTTCGAATTTCATACAACATAAAACGAGCTGCTACTGGATGAACTGGATCTGTTTTCTTTAAAAACCATGTATTTAATTGATATGACTGGCCTTCAGAGCCACTCGGTGAAAAACGGTCTGATTCAATCATGTCATATAAAAGTGTCGTTACATGTTCATGTACACGGCTCGGAATCGCATACGCATATAAACGAACCGCATGATCGACCCTTGCTACTTCACCTTTCATTTGTTCCATCATTTTCAGCTTGGCAGCCGAAATTTTACACTCATGCTGCAGACGATTTAATTCCTCGTCTTTTTGCACCGTACGCTGTACATAACTTTCTACAGCTTCTAAAAACAGTTTAGATTTCGCAACTCCAACCTTACCGCCTTCTGCTCCTTCACGCGTTTCATTGTACATTTGTCTATAGAAAATATGAGCCTGCTCTGGACGAGTAGCAAGATGTTCTAAATCTTCTAAATAACTTTTCCCGCGCTCTGGCTTTTCACGTTGCATACCACGTTTTACATCTTGGTCATACCTTTGTTTCTTCTCTTGAAACAGTTGATCTAAATGAAGCCACGATTCATCTAAACCTTGCACAGCCCATTTTAAAGCACAATATTTTAACACGTGCTCATACGGATAAATAATCTTTGCCGTTCCTGCCCCGCAATATCGCCCTTTCCCGCTTGATTCTGCTAATTGCTGAATTTGATTATCTTCCTGTGCAAAATGGTTTGCAGACATCGGACTAAATAACTGTAAATAAATCGTATTTGCCATTTGCTCCATATAATCTGATAAATTGTGCAGATGGTGTCCATGTAAATTTTCGTAATCGTATAAGAAACAATAATTGTACGGTAAATGATGTTGTTTAATTGTATGATTCGTTCTTCCGTCTTCATCTACTTGATCCGGTCGATACTCTAATTCAATCGTAACCCCGCCGCGTTTTGATAATTCTCCAGTAGAGCCGAGCGTAATAGCATGTAATTCTTTTAACGAGGCATATCCATTTGCTTGCACCGTTTCAAACTCTTTCGCACTAACCGTTCTCGTCTTCACTAACACATCCGGCATTAGAAATGCACCGCGTATTAAAATGTTGTGATGCTGCAGTTTTTTCCGAAGCATTTCACGTAAATATAATGCAATTTGTAGAAACATTCCTGAACCTGTTCCGCCCGCTAGTGATGTTACGATAATGACACGCACTCCATATTCTGTTTGATCGCTCGTAACCGGAAAAATTTTCTCAATTTCTTGCCAAAAGGACGTGAGTTTATCTTCTTTCATCGCAGCACGTAGCGCTAAACGGGAAATAACGCGTAACTGTCCTGCCCCTTCTGTCAGTGGTTTATCAAGTATAGTCGGGTCCATTGGAAACCATTCCGGAATCGTTGGATCTCCTGCAATATACTCCCTAGGCGTTTTGCTCGAACTCGTTTGCGTCTTAAACTTTCGAATATGATCAAATTTACTCAATGTATTCACATCTGTATCAAATACGTGCATTGCTACTTTTTTTCGGCGCTCCTCAGGCAGCCTTTCATATATTTGATGTGTCACAGTACTACCGATTCCACCTAAACCAATTAATATCGTTGGAACTTGTAACGTCATGTGAACCACCTTCCTATTCTTGCTTGTTTGAAAAGAGAGGGAAAGATACTATTGTCCTCTTCTCTCCACCTACTATTCACACTCGTATTTGTAAATCTCCTTACCATATCCTCTATCAATTACTAAAAGTTCATTTGGATATAGTGTCTTATGTTCCATTCCAACCTCATCCTCTGTTATAAACATCCCATCAATAATCATTCCTACTACTTGTGACTCTTTCGCTACAAATATCGATTTTGATCCTTTCTTCGCTATAAATGTAACGGATTGTACAGTCTTCCTTTCCGCTCTAAACGGAATACCAAAATAATGTTTCCACCATTTATTTTTAAGTAATTCTGGCTCAGATTGATATAACCAATCTTTCGCTACCTCTTGATCCCATTCGTAATACAATAGTGCTTTACGGTGAAATCTCGGACGGACAATCCATCCTAAAACGATTATTCCTACTATTAACAGTAATAAAGTGATAGGAATAACAAACTTAAAAATAAGCGCATACTTTTCATAAAACGGTGCATCTTGAATATGAAGTTTTATGTTTTTCTTTACTTCTTGTAACTTTGAATCCTGTACTACGATGGTAGCTTCTACGGTGCCGGTATCTGTAAAATTGAACGTGTCGGAGTAATGAGGTCGAGGATAAATATAAATTTGATTACCATGTTGTTTTATTTCATAGTTGATGGATTGTTTAGATGTGACACCAGTAGATTTTAATAGTTTTTTTACAGCCTCTTCTGTCATCGGCTTATCATCTAACTGTGGTTGTATAATAAATGGTTTACTACTCTCTAAATTCGTTACTTTTTCTTCATAATCTTTCGTGACAGTTCGAAGAGATAATGCAGGCTTTTTCGTTGTTTCGATTTTAAATTCTTTCGTCTGTCTGTAAAATCCTTTTATGTTCATATGAACTTTCCCGCGTACTAATCCTTTAGTAAGCTTCGTTGCGTAATAAAATACATGTCTTTTATCGTCCCACTTCATCGCATATTGCTTTCCGTCTATTTCTACTTCTGCCTGAAAGTAAGAAGACTGAACTGGCAACTCAGTAGGTTTTGCTTCAATAACAGCTGTCACACCTTCATACATTTCCTCAACATTTTTTCTATCCTTATCCTCTTTGTCATAAGTAGAAACAGTATAATTAAGCGCCGGTTCGACTAGTACTTGTAACCCTTCTTTCTCAATATCTCGGTCCACTTCTATCGTATACGTCCCTGGTTTAATAACTTCTTCATTTTCCGTACTGATATGAACTATATTTCCGAACAATTTCGCTTCACCTGGTGCATGTATGGAAAAAGAAGATTGTAATTGTAATGGTTTAGAAATTTGTGTGACCTGATAATTAGACAAAGAAGGCGATTGTCGCACAAGCGTCATACGCTTTAATGGAAATGGTGTTGTAATCTCTACTTTCTTTCCTACCACTTTCGTTTTCACAATCGATTCAACAGATGAGAACGGATCACGATTTGCAACTAATGCCGCCACTTGATTGACGCTTTTTACAATACCATCCTCTCCACTAGATGGCATCGTAACTCCATTTATCTCTTTTTTCCATATTTCTTTAAACGTATTTAGTTGTGCCTTTTCTTGCTGTCCTAAATCCTCTTCCATCGTAATTAAAATTGGATGTAACGATATCTTTTTTGCATCCATTTCTTTCTTAAACTGTGCTAACTTTTGTGTAATTTGTTCTTTTCCGCCAATCTTATCTTTCTCTAAATCATTAAATGCCCCGTCAGTTAAGACAATAAGCCAAAATTCACGTTTCCCATCTATATCTGCTTCCTTTTTTATAGATTGCATCGCTGTTTCTACTGCGCTAAACGGAGTATTTAAATACGTTTTCCACGCTCCAATTCCCTCAATTTCCGTTTGTCTCTTATCCTTCGTTAACGAAATGTTTAATGGATCATTCGGCTTGCTCATTGGAACGTAAGAAAATGTATCTTTTTCATCTAATAGCGCAACTAAACTTTGCAAAGCATAATTGGCATATTTCCAGCGATCGTTATTTCTCATGCTGCCCGAATCATCATATACAAGTGAAACGACCCTTTCCTTTGCCTCCTCTCCTTTTGCAAAAGTCCAAAAAGGATGTAACCATATAAATAGAAACAACATGAATGTGGCACAAATTCGAATTTTCATGATGAGGCTTCGCCACCTTTGTAGACAAATTCCTATGTTTAAATTTATGAGAGGATACAAGATATATGACTTGTATTTTAGGACAACGAGCACAGCATAACTTTATTATGTAAACAGTTATAAAAGCTGAATATGATTCCTTCTAGCGTTTTCTATCCAATACTATAAGTAAAAAAGCCTGTTTAAGCTCTACACTTAAAACAGACTTTTCCTACTTTTTATTTTAAAAACACATAACAAAAAGTTTGATTTTTGACTTAACACATCACTTCTATTGTAAATCCACCAGGTGCTTCCACGTAAAACGTATACGCATGTGCACGTTTAGGAGCCTCAACCAAAAATCCATCTTCCTTCAATCTTTGATTTATCTTATTTACTTGTTCTTCACTTTCTTGTGGAAATCCTACATGAAATGTTTTTGGATAATGTACGTCTTTTCCTTTCATTAACGTTAATATAAACCCATCATTATCACGCATAACTGCAAAGCCATTTCCCCTTGTTCCGCTACAAGTTAAACCAAAATACTTTTCTAAAAACTCTCTCGCGGCTAGTACATCTGAAACTGTTAGATTAAGATGTTTAATTTTCAAATCATCACCATCTTTCTTAATTTTCTAATATTTTATCATACAAATAAAAAACACGCCTTTCACAGCGTGTTTTATTTCTTCACATACACTTCCACAATCGGATTATCTTTATGATCCGCATGCAAGCGTATATTCTCTTCACTTGTACGATAAACGCTAGCTAATAACATAATCGTTAACATATTAGGAGTTTTTGCATCACTCCCATATTTCCTTTCCAGCGCTTCCTTATATTCAAAATCCAAATCTCCTTGCACATATGTATACACTTCAAAACCATCTTCTAAATTGCAAACTACTGTATCAATAATATCTGCCCCTACTTGCTTCTTCATTTCCTCTCGCAATGCTTCAATAAATTCTTCCCACGGTACTTCGTATGTCTGAAACTGATCTGTAGATTTCATGCCTTTTCCTCCTTATATATCCTCTTCCTATATTTCCCCTTTCCTATAACAATTATGATAGTTAGGACATTCGTACAAGCCGCACTTGTCCCCTTTACATATCGTATTACTGTAATGGGGAAGGAGGAATGAATATGCATAGACAAAAATGTTATGATACGTGCCAACGTTATTTCGGTAAAGTCGTTCGCATTGAAGATCGTGATGGTCGCATTCATTTAGGCAAAATAATTGATGTGACGAAAAACTCTGTATGGATTGAACCAGTGCAACAGCACTCATCTTTTGATTCAGGATTCGGATACTATGATGCATATGCAAACGGTGGTTGCGATCTTTGCGGCGGCATTAGCAGATGCGATAGTTGTGGATTTGGATGCGGTGGTGGATTCAGCAGCTGTGGATGTGGCGGCCGTGGTTGTGGTAGTTGTGGTGGCGGTTGCTGGGGCGGCGGCGGTTGCGGCTGGGGTGTTGAACTCGGATTTGGTTTTATCTTCGGAATTACATTAGCTGCATTATTTTTCATTTAACATAAGTAAAGAGTTGACTATCTTTAGCCAACTCTTTTTCTTTATTTTTCACATATAAAAATACGATGCCCTAAAATGTTTTGGTACATAAGCCTTATATTTTCATGTTGCACCCATGCCTCATATAACTCATTCGGAATAAATTGTGATACATTCCATTCCGGCTCTTCTATATAAGCAGAGATTGTTTCTGCAATTGTACCACCGCCAGCAATAGTAACCCGCTTAAAATTTGCTTTCTGAAATAATTGTACCCACTCACTCTCAGTTAATAGCTCTTTCATCCCGTATAATTGAGCGATTTTCTCTTCCTCACCCTTATCAATATGCCTATCAATAATCATTTCAATGACAACAAGCTTACCATCTTTCTGTAGTACACGATAGCATTCCGAAATAACCCTTTCTTTCTCTGTAAAAGCAAGTATCGATTCTCCGAGTACCAATTCAAATGAGTCATGCAAACAAGGTAATTGCTCTGCCTTTCCTTCAATTAATTGAATGTCTATTCCTTCAAACGACCACCTATCTTTCGCCTTTTGAATCATAATTTCATTCTTTTCCACCGCTGTTACTTTATATCCAAAATTCCTCGCCATATATGCTGCGGTTTTTCCCGTGCCACAACCTATCTCTAGGACATTCGCCCCATGTCTAAGAGGGAGTTGTGCTAACAATTGTTTTGTTAATGTAAAACCACCAGGATGAGCACTCCCTATTCCGTAATAAGCTAGGAAATCGATGTATGTGTTTCGTTTCATGGGATTCTCCTTTAAATTTTCTATAATACATATATTCATCCTGAAAAAAATAGTGCACAGAAAAAAAGCATTTTCAAGTGCCATACCGCAACTTGAAAATGCTTTTTTTTACTATTTCTCTTCTACATACGCCCATTTGAAACTATATTCCGGACTAATATTATGTTTCACGATTCCCTTTATATTTGGTTTCATTACATATGATCTAGCATTTTGATATAATGGTACAAGCGCTACATCGTCTTCAAGTAATATTTTTTCAGCCTTCCCTAACTCTGTCCAACGTTTTTTTGCATCAGCCATCCATTCTGTCTTACTTTTATTAATAATGTCATCATATTTTGAATTTGAGTAGCTCATCTGGTTTTGCGAATTTTTTGTTTCAAACATATCAAGATATGTCATTGGATCCGCATAATCTGGATTCCAGCCACCATATGAAAAATCATAATCTTGGTCTGATTCTAATTTTAGTTTTTGCTTAAATGGTTGCAGTTTAATATTTACTGTCACGCCTTTTAGGTTTTTTTCAACTTGATCTTTTACATACTCCCCAACTTTTTTCGCATTACCAGTATCATAATTTAATAACTCTATCGTCACTTGATCTTTTCCTAGTTCTTTTTTCGCTTCTTCCCAGGCTGCCGCTGCCTTTTTGGAGTCTTGTTTTAAACCATTCTTGAACGTTTCTGCAAAATCTTTACCGTCTGGTCCACTCGCTAAACCTTTTGGTACTAAGTAATCCACTGGTTTTGAACCATCATTTAAAATAACATTCGTTAAAGCTTTCTTATCAATAGATAATGCAATTGCTTCACGTAGTTTTTTGCTCTTTAATGGTGTATCTTGCCCACCACGTTTTTGATTTAAACGTAAGTAAAACGTACTTGTTTCCGAATATGCGCCAAACTCTTCTTTATTATTTCTATACTTATCAACAAATTCACCTGATAGAAGCGCGAAGTCAATTGCACCTGTATCATATAAATTCACTCGAGTAGCCCCTTCTTTTACTACACTATAGTTAATTTCATCTAATTTTACAGTCTTTTTGTCCCAATACTGATCATTTTTCTTTAATTTCCAGCCTTGCTCATGTTTCCAATCAGTAAGCACAAATGGACCATTATAAAGCGTTGTATCAGACTCTAAACCGAATTTATTTCCTTTTTCCTTTACAAATTTTTCATTTAATGGATAGTATGAAGCAAATGCCATTAAGTTCAAGAAATATGGTACTGGTCTTTCTAGTTCCACTTCAAGCGTATAATCATCTACCGCTTTTACACCTAATGTAGAAACTTCTGCTTTCCCTTGATTAATCGCTTCTGCATTTTTAAGATAGTAAGCGATAAATGCATATTCAGCAGCTGTTTTTGGATCTACTAGGCGTTGCCATGCAAATACGAAATCTTTCGCTGTTACAGGATCACCGTTTGACCACTTTGCATCTTTCCGTAATTTAAATGTATATTTTTTACCATCCTCGCTTTTTGTGCTAGATTCCGCTACAGCTCGGATTGGCTTATTATCTTTATCAAGGCGATATAAACCTTCCATTGTATTCCCTAAAATTTGTGAACCAAGTGTATCTGTATTTTTGGAAGTATCCATTGTCGGAATTTCATTCGTTTCTGTACGATTTAACACTTGCTTTGCCGCATATTTAATATCAGATTTCTTCTCTTCCCCACCATTATTAAACGTTGTAGTCGTTTTTTTCTCCCCACCAGAAGATCCAGAACATGCTGTTAAAGCCATACTCATCGCTAAAACTGGCGCTACAACCGCCGTAAACTTTTTCATCTTTTTCTTCATTTTTGTACCCTCCCCAATTTATATGTACGAAACTAACTTTGAGAGATTTCTTTCGTTTTATTTTTCGGAAAATTATCACTAATTACCGTTCTACTAATTTCTTCTAATTTGTAAAGTTTTTTGATAATATTAAGAATAATCACTCTAACAACTATAATAACTATTACTATACGAATTCTCCCACATCTACTATATGTAAGTACCACTTTTCTTATTCTTCTCTATTTATTTAAATTTAATTGAATAGTAAAAGAGCGTTTAAAAATAAATACTTGAACTGCACCCCAATTGTTAGACACAGTCTAACAATTGGAGGTGCAGTTTTTCTATGGCTAAATTTACAGCTGATGAAAAAATACAAATCGTTCTACGTTATTTGAACGGAAATGAAAGTTATCGAGAAATGGGTAGATCGCTCGGTATAAGTGACACAATCATTTTGAATTGGGTAAACCAATATAAACAGAATGGTCTGGAAGCTTTTCTAAAACGATGTACAAATTATACACAACAATTTAAACTAGACGTACTAAACTTTATGATTGAAAACGGTATGTCCTTATTTGAGACGGCAGCTATCTTTAATATTCCTGCCCCTTCAACGATTTCTGTTTGGAAAAAACAGCTCGAAACACAAGGAATTTGTGCCCTTCAATCTAAGAAAAAGGGGCGTCCATCTATGAAAAAAGATTCAAATAAACAATTAAAACAACCTTTAGCTGAAGGGTCAGTCGAAGCACTTGAAGCACGCATTAAACAGCTTGAGATGGAAAATGAGTACTTAAAAAAGTTAAATGCCTTAGTTCAAAACAAGGAAAAATCACAAAACAAGACAAAGCGCAAGTAGTCTATGAATTAAGGCATAAATATTCGGTGAAGGCACTTGTGGAGCTAGCTACTATTCCTCGAAGCACGTATTATGATTTAGTAAAGAAAATGAATCGTCCAGATGTAGATGCTGATTTGAAAGCTGAGATTAAAGCGATTTATGAGGAAAATGAAGGTCGTTATGGTTACCGTCGCATTCGTGATGAATTAACGAATCGTGGCCAGAAAGTGAACCACAAGAAGGTTCAGCGCATTATGAGAGAGCTTGGGTTAAAGTGTGTTGTGCGTATGAAGAAATATAAATCCTATAAAGGAAAAGTCGGTAGAATTGCACCTAATATTTTAGAGCGTAATTTTCATACAGATGCACCGAATCAAAAGTGGGTAACAGACATTACAGAGTTTAAATTGTTTGGAGAAAAACTGTATGTATCACCTGTATTAGATTTGTATAATGGTGAAATTATTACCTATACAATTGGTTCTAGACCGACGTATTCGCTTGTTTCAGACATGTTAGAGAAAGCATTGGAACGTTTACCTGAAACCCACCAGCTACTGATGCATTCGGATCAAGGATGGCATTATCAAATGAGACAGTACGTCCGGACACTTGAATCAAGAGCTATCGTCCAGAGTATGTCTCGAAAAGGTAACTGTTACGACAACGCAGTAATAGAAAATTTCTTTGGGATTATGAAGTCAGAGTTCCTCTACATAAAAGAATTTGAAAATGTAGAGCACTTTAAAATAGAATTAAAAAAATATATAGATTATTATAATACGAAACAGATTAAGGCAAAATTAAAAATGAGCCCGGTACAATACCGGACTCACTTTTATCAAGCTGCTTAATGAAATAACTGTGTCTAACTTTTAGGGGTCACTTCAACTATATTTTTTAAACGCTCTTTTTCTTATTTCTCTTCCGTTACATACGCCCACTTAAAGCTATATTCTGGACTGATGTTATGTTTCACAATTCCTTTTACATTTGGTTTCATTACATATGCTCTTCCTGTTTGATATAAAGGAACTAATCCTGCATCTTCTTCAAGGAATAATTTTTCTGCTTTCCCTAACGTTTCCCAACGCTTCTTCGCATCACCCATTAATTCATTACCTGCTTTTTGTACCATTTCGTCGTATTTTGCATTTGAATAACTCATTTGGTTATATGGACTCTTCGATTCAAACATATCAATAAATGTCATTGGATCCGCATAGTCTGGACTCCAACCTGCATAAGAAATTTCATAATCTTGTGCAGTCTCTAATTTTAATTTTTGCTTGAATGGCTGAATTTTCGTATTAATCGTTACACCTTTTAAATTTTTCTCAATTTGATCTTTAACATAATCAGCAATCTTTTTCGCAGTTCCATCATCATAGCTTAGTAATTCAATTGTAACTTGATCTTTTCCAAGCTCTTTTTTCGCTTCTTCCCACGCTGCTGCTCCTTTTTTCGGATTATATTTCAGACCATTTTTAAATGTATCTTGATAATCTTTACCATCTGGTCCTGTTGCAAGCCCTTTTGGAACCAATTGGTCTGTTGCTTTTGATCCATTATTTAGAATTACATTTGCCAATCCTTTTTTATCAACTGATAATGCAATTGCTTCACGAAGCTTTTTGCTCTTTAACGGTGTATCTTGTCCGTTACGCTTTTGATTTAAACGTAAGAAGAATGTACTTGCTTCTGAATACTCACCGTACTCATCTTTGTTCGATTTATATTTATCGACGAATTCTCCTGATAGTAGTGTGAAATCAATTGATCCTGTATCATATAAGTTTACTTTCGTCGCAACTTCTTTTACTACACTATAGTTAATTTCTTCTAATTTTACAGTCTTATTATCCCAATACTTATCATTTTTCTTTAGCTGCCATCCTTGTTCATGTTTCCATGAAGACATAACGAACGGCCCGTTATACAACGTTGTATCTGCTTCTAAACCGTACTTATCACCTTTTTCTTTTACAAACTTCTCATTTAACGGGTAGTATGATGGGAATGCTACTAAGTTTAAGAAATACGGTACTGGCTTTTCTAATTCTACTTCTAGCGTATAATCATCTACCGCTTTTGCTCCTAAATCTGTTAGAGGTTTTTCACCTTTATTAATTGCTTCTGCATTTTTAATATAGTAAGCAATAAACGCATATTCTGCTGCTGTATTTTTATCCAGTAAGCGCTGCCATGCATATACGAAATCTTTCGCTGTTACTGGATCACCATTTGACCATTTTGCATCTTTCCGTAATTTAAATGTATATTTTTTGCCATCCTCGCTCTTCGTACTAGATTCCGCTGCAGCTGGGATTGGCTTATTATCTTTATCAAGACGATATAATCCTTCCATCGTATTTCCTAAAATTTGTGCCCCTAACGTATCAGTAGATTTAGAAGTATCCATCGTCGGAATTTCTTGATTCTCTGTACGATTTAATACTTGTTTTGCTGCGTATTTAATTTCGGATTTTTTCTCGTCCCCACCACCACTAGACGTCGTAGTTGTTTTCTTCTCCCCACCAGATCCAGAACACGCTGTTAACGCCATACTCATTGCTAAAACTGGCGCTACAACTGCCGTGAACTTTTTCATCTTTTTCTTCATTTTTATACCCTCCCCATTTATATGTACGAAACTCATTTTGAGAGATTTTCTAATAACTAGTTATCAGAAAATTCTTATTAATTAATATTCTACTAATTTTTCTGGTTTTGTAAAGTTATTTTTAAAATATTTAGAAAATTTATTTTACTTAACAATAGTAACATTCTATTATCTATGACCATACTACACGTATCCTCCATCTACTACATTTCATTTCATTTCTTCTCTACTCTTTCATTTTCACGTTCAATGGTACAACAAAAAAAGTACTTCAAGGCATATAGACTGCTTTGAAGTGCCCCCCAATTGTTAGACACAGTCTAACAATTGGGGGCACTTTTTATGGCTAAATTTTCTTCAAAAGAAAAAATTCAAGCGGTGAAACGATATTTAAATGGTTCAGAAAGCGGAAAAACAATTGCTAAATCTATAGGAGTTACTCCTAGCTTACTTCGTGGGTAGATTAGAAGATATGAATCTTCAGGTAAAAATGCTTTTGAAAAACGCTATACATCCTATTCTACCCAGTATAAACTAGATGTACTTAATTATATGAATGAACACGAGACATCTATCGGAGAAACAACGAGTCTTTTCAATATTCCGTCTTATGAAACACTTCGGAAATGGAAAATTGCCTATGAAACAGGAGAATTGGATGCCCTAAAATCAAAGAAAAAGGGGCTTCCAACCATGAAAGATAAAAAAATAAAGCCAATAGTAGAAGGCTCAATAGAAGCACTACAAGCGAAAAATGAGCGTTTACGTATGGAGAATGCATATTTAAAAAAGTTGAATGCCTTAGTTCAAAACAAGGAAAAATCACGAAACAAGACAAAGCACAAGTAATCGATGAGTTAAGGCATGAATTTCCTATCAAGGAGTTACTTCAACTCGTAAACATTCCACGTAGTACATATTATTACTGGATGAAATAGTTCAATCGTCCTGATCCAAATATGGAGGTAAAAGAACTGATTCAAGCTATTTATCATGAACATGATGGGTGTTATGGATATCGTCGTATTCGTGATGAACTGATGAATCATGGGCACAAAATAAATCATAAAAAAGTGTATCGCCTTATGAAAGAATTAGGGTTAAAATGCCTTGTTCGCATGAAAAAATATTGTTCTTACAAAGGGACAGTTGGGCAAATTGCGCCCAACATTTTAAATCGCAATTTCCAAGCGAAAAAACCAAATGAGAAGTGGGATACAGATATTACGGAGTTTAAGTTATTTGGGGAGAAGTTATACCTATCACCGATATTGGATTTATTTAATGGTGAAATTATCACGTATAAAATTGGTTCAAGACCGACCTATTCCCTTGTTTCAACAATGTTAGACCAAGCCTTTGAACACGTAACAGATCAAGACAAACTCCTCATTCATTCTGATCAAGGGTGGCACTATCAAATGAAACAATACCGTCATTCTCTTAAGCAATATGGCATAACACAAAGTATGTCTCGTAAAGGAAACTGTTATGACAATGCCGTTATTGAAAAGTTTTTCGGTATCATGAAATCGGAATTTCTGTATCGAAAAGAATTTGAAAGTATAACACATTTCAAACAAGAATTAGCAAAGTATATAGACTACTATAATCATAAAAGAATTAAGGCAAAATTAAAGGGTATGAGCCCAGTACAATACCGGGCTCATACCCTAGAGGCTCCCTAATGAACCGACCTGTCTAACTTTCGGAGGTCACTTCATTAAAAGATACTTTTCTTTTTATCCTAGTGTAAGCTATACCGTCCTGATACCTATTCCTCTTCCCTACAAAATAGGTATTTTGTAATTTCTTCACTTACAAAATTATTTTCACGTTTCAATTTCTCTAAACTAAATGCACTAAGGTTTACTAGTATTTTCTAAACTCATCTACTCAATTACATTTAATTACAAGTGAAATTTAAATCTCTCTTCTTTACACAAAATACTACATTTCTGTTTGTTTTTTGAACAAGTAAACCTTCATTTAATTATATAAAAAATATATAACTAAATGAAGGTTTTAACTTTATATATTCACATCAATATATATAATAATCTAAAAATGAAATACCCACATTATTCTTCCCTTTCATATGTTTCTCTAAATAGATTTTTGTTGTTTGAATATTTTCATGTCCCAAGGTCTGCATTAAATGATATAGATCCGTATTTCCTTGTTCAACTGCCATAATTGCAAAAGCATGACGGAATGTATGCGCCGTTACAGGATTTTCACGATACTTTAGAAACTCTAAATTTGTCTTTTTTATCATATCTGTTACCTGATTTGATAACGTTTTTGAATTATAAAAATTACCCCTTTGATTTACTAATAAAGGACTTTCATCTCCTCGATCCAATACAGTTTTGAACCCCTCTTCTCCTTCTCATTTCGCTAATACATTGGAATAAATGCTCAGGAATGAAAAGTTCAAGTACTTTATCCCCTTTCCCTGTGACTTTTAACCAATACTTTCCGTCATAATGTAAGTCTTTCACTCTAGCGGTGCACAATTCTTGAATTCTTGCACCAGTACTTGCTAGAGCTAGTAAGATTGTATAATCTACTAAATGTCCTTTTTCTTTATAAAAACCCAAAATTTTCATCACTTCATCATAAGATAAACCCCGATTCGGCCGATCTTGTTCATTTACATTAGCGCGCTGCAGTTCTTCATGAAGAGATCTTTCAATATAAGCAAATACATGAAAATGTTTTAGAAAAGAACGTATAAGTACTGATTTTTTTGCAAGTATTGCGACCGCGTACGTTTCTCCATTTCTACCTTTCTCTACCTGCTTCAACCAGGCATTGTATTTATGAATATGCCAAGGCTGCAATGTTTTTAATAAAGATTCATTTTGCTGTACCTCTTCCCCATTCAGTTCAAAGTCTTCTGCATGCTGTACCATGCACTGACAAAATGACAAGATTTCAGATATATAGCTCTTTTTCATAGCCTCTTTTCTATTCTTCTTCTCATCCATATCATTTTGTAAATGTACAAAATGATAAATGACTTCTATATCACTTAAATACGGATACTTACTCTTCCACTTTATCTACATAACGATTGTTATGCAGAAATGGAATGATAGCACTTATATTCTCTACATATGTATCCATATATTTACTTTGATTGTTTATAACAGGTAAGTTTTCCTTTATATTGTTATGATCCATATTTCCAATTCACCTCTCCTATTGAAGATTATGAATAAAATTCTCTTTATTACCTATACTTATTATTTTATTTTACTTCTATCCATTATACAAATGATAATTCATTTTCTTTCTGTAAGAATCTTATATTCTTCTCTATTTACCTATAATTATATTTTTTATACTTTATTAACAAATAGATATCGTTTAATTATTACTACTTAACATTAATATTACTTTTATAATAAAATCAACTATAAATATCTATTAAAATATAAAGCGAATTAAAACTATTTTTGAAATATAAAAAATTATAAGAACTTTAATAAATTTTATTTCTTATTTTAAATATAAATCATATTCTGATATGATTTATATTTAAAATACTAGTAAAAAATAGTTATGGAGGTGTCCTTTTATGACACAAGATTTATTGTTCATTACAAAACCTACTGTAACGACAAAAGAGGCAGCCGACTTATTAGGAGTAACGGTACAAACAATTTAAAAAAAGAAAAAGATGGATTAATAGAATGTGTACATAAAGATAATCGGAAGCAGTTCGGTAGTAAGATTTTCTATTTAGAGGATATTGAACGTTTAAAAAATAATAATGAGGTTAAAGGCCTTAGCACGAAAGAAGTAGCTGAAATTCTTAATGTTGCACCATCTACTATCTTTACATACATCAAATCCGGAAAATTACCCGCGACAATGGTAGAAAAACGAGGAAAACAAGTATATCTTATCGATGAAGAAGAGATAGAGATTTTTATGCTTGATTATGAAAAAACTAAAACAAAAGAGCGAAAAACATTCATTACTAAGATTCAACATGAAGAGATATATTTATATCAATTATTAACACATAAACATATTGGAAAAACAGCAAGGGTAATAGAGATTAATGGAGCAGATGGAAAGGTTCTTACAGAGGACGAAGAAATTTTCCCCCTATCCACTTATAAGGAACATAATTACTCCTTTGAACCTTTCCATAAACAAGCTGTAATTACCAAACGAGGGTATTTATCTTTTTCATTTAAAAAACCTCAGCTATTTAATTCCATTACTTATAATCTAATAAATTTATTTTACAAAGAGCTAGGTGTCACAAATATGCGATTGAGTATTTCATCTGATACTATTAAATTAGAAATTAAACCTTTTGTATTACAAGTTGATCCATTACAGTTTCAAGAAGAGATTAAATACTTATATTCTCATATGAAATCAGGTACTATCCTTCCACATGTAGAGGGAGTTTACTTTAAAAGTAATGTAGAGCCATTAACTTTTCATGCAGATTATGAATTCAAGCAAAAAGTAGTGCAAATGGCAGCGGATGCAGGTATGAGACAGGAAGAATTTCTATTGCAAGCTGTAAAATCTTATATGGTAAATTTAGAACAACAGTAAATATTTATTAATAATAAGAAGCGTAGAAAATAAATCATTCTACGCTTTTTTAAATTTATAAATTTCAAATTAATTTTCTTTATAGGGTAACACCAACATGCCCATCAACTTAAGAAGAATCAACATCCCTAAAATAAAAAATAAGCTGACTTCTCAAAATAACTAACGATAGAGAATGAAAATTTTCATTTGAGGGTTATTTCAAAGTCTTAACTTAATAGCAATGTGACACTACCTCTAGTAGACATACAATTTCAGAAACACACTCTTACAGATATTTAAATCCTGTATGAATTGCTTGTTCCATTCTGATTTTCTTTTAACTACTACACAACTTTTTATATACGATTATCATGCCAGAAGTTTATTGGAAAATGATCATTCTCATTATAAGCTTCAAATTCATAACCTTTTTCTTTTAAACCCTTTTATAATCGCTAGGACTTCAGCAATTGATTGTGGATGGATATCATGCATTAGAACCATTTTTTTGAAAATGTTGTGTCTACTAAACGTTTTGATATGATTTTTTCTAAATTATTTTTAAAAAGGTTACTTACCTCTAGCTACTTCCTAAATATTATTCCTTATTTACTAATCAATTTCTGTTTTTTCTAAATTTTTTAACAAAATATTCTCGTTCATAAAAAATGATAAAACAAATATTATTATGAATGCTGTTAAAGACATAAGGGGAATTGTTATAAACCCTCCCCACTTACCATAGATTGTTAGGCAGCTACTTGTAACACTACAAAAGCTACTTTTCTGTTGAATAAATTGAATATAATTATGGTAAGAAGAAATAACTATACCTATTCCTGAAAAATAACGAAGGTAATATTTTACATTCTTATCATTAGTTAGTATTGAAATGAACATTAATAAAGGTATTGGATACATTAAAATTCTTTGATACCAACATAGACTGCAAGGAACGTAGCCCTTTACTTCACTAAAATATAAACTCCCTATTGTTGCTACTATTGAAACAAGAAAAGAAAAATACACCATATATTTACCCCTTTAAAAGATTAAATTGATTTAAAGTAAATTTATTCTACTAAAAATGACTTTAATTCAGCTTTAGATTGCACTCCCTCTATTCGATTGATTTCTTCTCCATTTTTATAGTTTAGTAGAGTTGGTGTTTTTTGGATATTATTTTTTTTCAAAAATTCAATATCCATGTTTTCTTCAGATTCCATATTTATAGCAAATATCTTTTTTTTATCTTCTTTAATCACTTCATTTAAGAATGGCTTAGTAGTTTGGCAGGCTGTACAGCTAGTTTTGTAAACATATATATAAAAATTATCTTTCGAGTGTATTTTATCTTTATATTCTTTTATATCAATGTTTTTATAATTAGGTTTTTCTAAGTCTTTTGAAGTAAATATAAAAAAAAGCGAACCAATACTTAGTAGAATAACAAAAGTAGAAAACATGATCTTTTTTGACATTTTCTTCACCTCTAATTTAATTGTTTCTCAAATTCTTTTTGTATTTTGATTATAGATTTTTCTTTAAAAACATATTTTTTATCATATTTAGTTATATACTCAGGATTATGAGTAATAAAAATTATTATCGCATTTAAATCTAATAAAGCATCATAAATTTTTATGAAGTTATCAGGATCCACATTACTTAGCGATTCATCTAAAAGCAGAACACTTGGTTTATGGAGAATCGCTCTTGCAAGGCATAATCGTTGTTTTTGTCCAGTAGACAAATTAGAATTACTATCATTTATTACAAAATTAAATTCTTTGGGAAGTGAAGTGATTACATCATAAATATGTGCAATTTTACAAGCTTTTATTATTTCATCTTCAGAAAAATTTTCACCCATACATAGATTTTCTTTAATTGTATTTTTGAAAAGAAATGGATTTTCATTTAAATATATAAGTTCTTTTCTTAAACTATTATCATTAACTTCATTAATATCAATACCATTAATATATATTTGCGATGGGCTAGTTTGATAAAGTTTGTTTAATAATTTTGAAAACGTAGTTTTTCCTGAACCACTTTCGCCAATTAAGATAACTTTTTCATTATCAAAAATATTCATGTTAACATTTTTAATAATACAGTGATCATTAATATGAAAGTATAAATTTTGTATAGATATGTCTTTAATCCTTGTAATATCTGTCTGATGTTTATTTTGAACTACTGGATAATTTATTACATCCGTTAACCTTTCCTTAGCCACTAATGATTTTTGAATTTCTCCTTGTAATTCAATTAAGCCTGTCAAGGAGCTTAGCATAAACATAGTTAACGAATTTATAAAAAGGAAATCCCCTAATGATATAGTATCCGCCATAATCTGTTTAGCACCAACATATAATAATATGATGGAAAATGAAGTTTGAACAAGTTTTTTAAGTCCATTATTATTCGTTATTGTAACTGCTTCTTTTAACGCCGAATTAAGTTCTCTATTAAATACTTTGTTAAATACAGAGAAAAAATATTCCTTCTTGTTTAAAGAATAAATATTAGGCATATTTTTAATAAATTGTATTAAAAAAGATTGTGTATCAGCATTCTTACTCATAGAATCTTTATTTCTTCTTTGGATGATATCATAATACATTAAAGTAACCGCTATCAGAATTAATGTTAAAATAAAAACTGTAAAAAAAAGCAAAATATTAATACTATAAAGAACAAATCCAATTCCCAAAAAAATTACAGTATTTAATATTACTGAAACAAAGGCTACATTTAATAAATTTCTAATATAATAAATATCATTGAATCGCGATATAATGTCACCATCATCCCTATTTTCAAAAAAAATAATAGGTAATTTTAATATTTTCCGAAAAAATTCTTTCGATAGAGCTTGATCTAATTTTATTGAGGCTTTATTAATTATGTAAGTTCTTAGATAATCAAATACATTACTTAAAAAATTGATTCCTAAAAAAATTAAAACGAATTCTAACAGTAGGTAATCATAACTATGGGGAATTATCTCATCTATTACAAGTTTAAAGAAGAACGAATTACTAATAGAAAACAACACAAACAAAATAGATAAAAATAAGACAAACAAGATACTTAATTTATTATTTTTTATTAATTCCTTCAAGAAGTTCTGATGATAACCTGTTTTTTCAACAGAACTACTGTTTTTAAATTCAATTAAAAGAAATATGCCTGTAGTATGTTTTTTAAATTCCTCAATAGTAATTTTAGATATTTTGTCATTGCTCGGATCACTTATTACTAATTTATTTTTCTTTTTTTTATAAATAATTATATAGTGACCTTCATAAGATTCGTTGACCTCTTTATTTATTAAGGCTATACAAGGTCCTTCAATATGTTTTAATGCTTCTGCAATGTCTTCTTTATTTATCTCAACAGCTTTACATGAAAAATGATTAACTTGACTGAATAACAATATCAAATCTTTTAAATTAAATCCGTTCTTATAAACAACTTGATCCCTAAGGTAATTAATACCATGATGCAAATGATAATATTTAAAAATAGATGCTACACAAGCAATTCCACAATCATATTCTTCTTGTTGCTTTGTATGTATGTATTTCATTTTATATCACCTTTACAAAATATTAGGATTTTAAATTAAATAAGTGCATATTATATAGTAACAGATCCCAAAATACTTCTTCTCTAAATAGATTTTGGAATCTGTTATAGAATATTTTAAAAAGGATTTAAGTCAATATGTATGAATAAATGAAAATCCAGATTATCATTCTACTATTATACTGACTTTTATAATTTTTGAGATTACTATAAATATTACAATGAAACAAAATTCATTTTATACATTATTTACACTCTGGATAGCAAAACTGGTCAAATATTTTATATACATTAATTTAATAGGAGCAAAACTTATTCCATAAATCGCATGATTTTATATCATTGCGTTGACACTTCAATAGTAACGCCTTACAATTTGGTCCTGCTCCTCCACCATCATGAATTACTGATTCATTTTTAGGATTAATGCCTCCAACATGTTTTGTTAATTCTTCTGTTTTTAGTTCACGCATAAGTTTATTCATCTGTATTCCTCCTTCAAGATTTTCTGTTACAATAATTACAATATATTACTTTTTTTGGGATGTCAATATAAATATTTTAATTTTGAGAATATTCTAATATTCAGAATTTATCGCTAATCTCGGTTTATAAAAAACAAAATTAAATTAATATTTTTCTCATTAAAAAGCATATTCGATAGTAGTAGTTGAAAAACATATAAAAAGGAATACATCGAGGTGCTCTTACTATACTTTTTTTATTAACTATAAATACGATACTCTATAATATTTATTAACAAAATCTACTTAATATTTTCTTATTTTATAACTATACTTAATTAAAACGATAAAAAACCTCTTTTGTATTAATAGATTCACAAAAGAGATTCTTATTTTAATAAATTATCTTACAAGTTACTAGACTAATTTATGCCTTTCATACACTATTCTCGTCCCTAATACATCTATTATCCTTATGTTCACAAAATTTTTATAATAACCTTTTAGGATTTCAATAAAAATCATCGTATAAATACATTCTTTTTTCGATAGAAAGATTGCAACAAGTTTAATACAGTCCTTTTTCTATCCTAATTTGTTGACTAATTGGATACTGAATGGAGTAAATTTTTTCAAGTTTTAAAAGCTTTCTTTGCTTTTGTTTCCAACTCATTATCCATGTATTTAACAGCTTGTACACCAATTCATCAAAAAAGCCTCCGCAAAGAATAAAAGTTTCGCTTCCCTGTATACCACCAAATAATTGCAAAATAAATAACCCATTGAAATGCCGATTAATGAATATATTACTTAGAAAAATAAGATGCATATTAAAATTTCGACCGCCATTCTTTTAACATTGAGCCTTCGAATGTTACCAATCCCAGTTAAAAAGGACTTAGGAAAAGTCCTTACCAGTTTATTAATCAGTAAACCACTGCCTGTACTTATATAAATTCCTTGCAACCATCTTGTTATTTTTGCACCTGCCCCTTTTTCAAACATATTTTTCAACTCTCTACTTTATGTCTTGAATAATATTATCTATACATTTCCTAACAATATTATTTGGAAAGCGATTTGACATAGCACATATAGAAAGTTTGTAATTAGAATCTATTGGATATTGTGTAAAGAAATAAGAAGCATTATTAATATCTTTTTCTACTATAATATCTTCTTTACTATTTTTTTTAATTGTAAATGAATCAAGAGGAATAGAGAGACCTTTCCCTAAAGCTTTTATGTAACTTTCTTTTAATGTCCATATATCATAAAAATGATTTATTCTTTCAGTATATGGCTTAGCATTTAAATTTTTCACTTCCATAGCAGAGAAGAATTGTGAAACGAAATCTAATTTTATATTATGTATCTCCTCAACATCTATTCCCACAGGTGCATTATCAGTAATACCTACAATCCAATCACCTGAATGTGAAATATTAAAAAAAAAATCACTTTTTCCTTTCCAATACGGTTTACCATATTTGTTATACTCATATTCAATATTTTGATTTAGGACTTTATATTTCTTACAAATTATAGATCTTATTAAGACATCACCTAACAACGATCTATAAGAATCTTCTTTGTTTACATAACTCTCTATTTTTCTTCTCTTATCTGCAGACACTATTTTTATTAAAATATTATATCTATTTTCATCTATAACCCGTGGCTTTTTTATTGCATATACACTAATCATCTTAGTCATTATCTCACTTTCTCAGTTGGATTTAATTTATATACTAAAACTATCCTAATGGTAGAAGAAGCTAAAAGATTAATTACTTAATGCCCTTACTAATAATACATGTATACTAAAACATTTCGTACTATTCTAAAAATTAAATACACTTAAAAGCTACATTTCTATTTTAATACATTCGACTATCGAATTACCACAATAATATATTTTCATATATTCTAGTAGAGTATACGATATTTTGTGTAAATAAATAGAATTGAAAAAAAGGAAGAACATTTCTTGATAGAATTGAGTTACCACACAAAATTCAAAGAAAAGAGATTTTCCCACGAAATAGTTTACATCAGAATTAATCGAATCACTAGCCCAAAAAGAGATATTACGTACATTGTTTGTAAGCACTTAGAAAAAGCACTAAACACATTACCAGCAACAAAATTAACTATATTTTTAAACTAAGAAAAAAATGCTCGCACCGCATTCAATTCAAATAATTCACGTAATGGTTCATATTCTGGAACATTTCACACAGATTACAGAGTTTTAAACAAACGACAGTCGCACCCTACCAGCGCTTAATTAATACGCTAGAAGCGACAGTTATTCATCTCTTCCAGAAAGCAATTATTATGACAGAAATCACGCATTTAATTGAAAGTATGTACGATCATTATTACACACTTCAAGCAATCTGAAACAAGACAAATATCGTATCTAAACAAATAGAGGCTTTTAATCAACGTTCTTTACATGCACGTGTGTATGTAAAGGTAACATATTTCCCTCTGTGAAACCGCGGTAAAAGAAACTGTATACATCGCTGTTTGAATTTGTGAGAATAGCCCAAAAGAAGTGCTTGCATATACGATTATACTAACTGAGTCAGCTTTTAACTGGTAAAAGCCCTTAGAAGAGCTAAAAGACCATGGTGTAGAGAACATACTTCTGCTTATTTCAGAAATCTTAAAAGATAGGACAGATGCTATCTCAAACGTGTTTAATCCATGTAGTACACAATTTATCGCACAAAGTTCGATTAGAAGAACGTCAAGTAGTGTATGCGAATTTCAAAACAGTTTATAAAATCGCTTGTCAGAAATCTAGTTAGAAAGCACTTGATGTTTGCTGTTCAAAATGGCCAAAAACCTATCCAAAAGTGTTGAAATCAATGCAAATAAATCAACTCTTATTGAAGTTTTACAGCTTCTCAAAGTATATTTTTAGCAGTATTTATTCAATGAATTTAATCGAGTCTTTTAATAAACAGATCAAAAAAAGAGAAAGCGTAAAGAACAATTTCAAAAAGAAGAATCAATGGGATGCTTCCTAGTCTCGTAATTTGAGGACTATAATCAACTCTTCAAATAAAGTTTTTTTACTAAGAGTGACATTCTATCTGAAAAGGGCGAAAGGTCATTTATACAAAAATATTTTTGCTCCCCGCAAATTAACAAACTTATTTTAATTTTTAATAATTATATATTAACCTTACAAATACTAGGACCTATCCGTCATATTGGTGTTATCCATTTTACAAATCCCTTAATCCCCATCCTCCCTATGACAAATAAAATAGCTTATTATTTATTAATTCTCCACACCTAAAACCTTGCTTTTAAAATACAATTTTATTATTTACTATTTATCAAATCTATTTTTTTGAATGTAATTATCACAATCTTAAGGGATTTTCCAAAAATCAATTGATGAAGAATTACTCCATTTATAATGCTTATACTAATTAAAATATCAGATTAAGTTAGCTTATAATAGTCTGATTAAATTACGAACCCTAACAATTATAAAGATTCTAGCTTTATGTATAATCATTCTCAAAGTTTTTACATAATGAGACGTGCATAATAATTTCCCTATCGGTATTCTAAATTCAAATAAATTATAGTAATAAATCTTATTATTATAATTTATTTTGTCTATTGACAATTTACTGAAAAATCAGTTATGTTTATGTCAAGAAATACTGACTAGTCAATTGAAAGGAACATGTTTAATGAAACAACAAGATTTATTAATTTTAAATAACTATGAGCAATTGAAGGTATTAAGCGATCCTTTAAGAGTAAGAATTCTTTCCTATTTAATTGAGGAGCCTCTTTCTGGACAACAATTATCTAAAATAATTGGTTTATCTCGATCAAAAATCCATTATTACTTACGTGATTTGGAAAAAAACAAATTGATTCAACTAGTAGAAGAGAATAAAAAAAGGAATATGACTCAAAAAATATATCAAGCAGTAGCTAAAAGTTTTATTCCATCTAACGACCTCTTGCCGTTTTCTTCAGAATATGGAAAAAGCCGTAGGCTGGTAACAATTGCAACTTTAAATCGCGCGAAAGAGCGCGCTTTGGCAGCTCCTGAAAGCGCATTTTTAACAACTTCTGAAAAACCAAACGAATGGTGGAGAGTATCAAGTCAATTAGAAGTGAGAACAACTAAAGAACATTTTGAAGCATGGGTTGCGAAATATCATACTCTATTAAAAGAGCTTGAGGACATTAATGATTTAGAGCAATGTGATGCTAAGTGGTTCTATGTAGCAACAGTTGGCTTCCAAATTGATAAACCCTATTTTAAAGGAGATGACTAAAAGTGAGTGAACCTGTTCTACAAAAAACAAAAGTTAAGATAAAAGATACCTCATTGATAAAAGAACGCTCTTTCGTTTTACTCTGGATTGGTACGTTTTTTACTGGGTTAAGTTTTAGCATGTTTTATTTTGCTGAAGCCTGGTATGTAGTAAAGATGTTAAATTTAGAATCTTCGTTAGGAATCATTTATATTGCAGGTGCCATTCCTAGGATTATATTTATGTTGCTAGGTGGCGTATTAGCTGATAAAGTGAGCCAATCCAAAGTTATGTTCTTTTCAGATTTTACGAAATCACTAATTGTTGGAGCACTTGTCATTTTATTAATGTTAACAGGTGAAATACATTTATGGACTTTAATCTTTTTTGCATTAATTTTTGGCGTACTAGATGCTTTTTTTTGGCCAGCTTCGAGTTCAATTATTCCTGCAATTGTTCCCAAAGACTCACTAACAAGAGCTAATTCAATTATTCAGACTACTAGCCAATGCACTTCTATTTTTGGTCCAATGGTAAGCGGCATTATTATTGTAAACTTTGACTATACAGGCATTTTTGGATTGGTTGCTAGCTTTTTATTACTAGGGAGTATTTTTGTATTATTCATTAAGATTGATAGCAAAAATACTAATATAGAAAATAAGCAGCCAATTCTTCAAAGTTTAAAAGAAGGCATTAGTTATGTACAAAAAAAAACCGTTTTAAAAGCTTTCATTTTAAAAACTCTATTCTTAAATCTTTTTTTTACAGGTCCATTAACTATTGGGCTCCCTATTTTCGTTAAAAATGTGCTCAAAGGGAATACTTTATATTTTAGCTTACTTGAATCATGTTTAGCTATAGGAATGGTTATTGGATCTGTCATTTTGAGTATATTGAATCTTAAGAAAAAAAGAGGCGTTGTAAGTCTTAACTCACAAATGCTACTAGCACTTTGTTTTTTATTGTTTAGCTTTTCGTTTGAATCATGGCAAAGTATTACTATTGCTATTTTTCTAGGAATTTCAATGACTGTTTCCTCCATATGTGCTGTCTCCCTTATTCAAACTGAAACAGATTCAGATATGACCGGTAGGGTAATGAGTATTCAAACACTTTCTTCTATGGGGCTTACACCAATCTCATTTGGGTTAACATCATTACTCCTTTCACTTGGAATAAATATACAAATAATTATACTTATCGGGGCGTTATCTTTATTAATATTTACATTTCTTCTTTATTTTAAAATACCTATATTACGTGAAGTGGACTAAAGTGTTTGCATTATTAACTTTTAAATTACATCTTAAAAGTTGGAGTCGTCCAGATCTTCTTATCATTGACGAATTAACGACCAATATATTCCATAACAATAAGAACAAGGTGATGCACTTATTGTAACTTCCACTAAATATTTTATTTAGTGGGAAAATTTGTGGGAGATGAAGTATAAATCAAGGCCATGTTAGCCGATTTTAACATCACGCAACGATATTTTATTTTAAGGGGGGATTTATATAGGCTTCGTGTGAAGAAAAAGCTGAAATACAGCCAATAACATTAAACCGCTAATACAGTAGAATTTATATCTGTTAAAAAAGAGTAAATTTGAATAGGTTATTAACACCCTGCATAAATGCATCACTATTTAAAAAAGATAATATGCTCTCCATGAGGTAGAGAGATAAAAAATAAAATCTGTTTATTTAAGGGAGCGTATTTTCTATGGATCGAATGAAATATTCTAAACTTGAAAAATTGATTATTTTATCTATTTATAAAGGTAGCCATCATTCAATAATCAGCATTACGGCTATCTTTTCTGTTGATTTCGAATAAAAAAAAGATATGAAATAAATGATGAAGATTGTTTAACGCTTAATGTATATCGTTGGATTAAAGTCTGTGATTCGTCGATAAACAACGCGTTATGTTCCCTCACCCGCACAATATGTCGCTGAAAATCGAATCAATCGTAAGTTTACTGCAAGCAGCCAAATGAAAAATGGGCAACAGGTGTCATCGAGCTTAAATTAGGGAACTGAAAGAATACATATTTAAGCGCCATTTTTAATCTTTACGATGCCTCTATTATTTGTTATGTATCGGGACATTGAAACAATAATTAATTGGTATTTCAAACATTTGAATAAATTATCACCATATTAAAATAACATTAACGTAGTAATTGAAGATATTAATATACATTACATGGGTTTAAGAGAAAAATTGAAAAAGAAAATATAATTCATAGTATGTCACGTATAGGAAAATGTATAGATAATGGACCAATGAAATCGTTTTGAGGACCGTTATAGTGTGAAGGGTATTACTTAAAAAGTATGAAGCATTATAACAAACAATAGCTAATTATATCAAATTCTACAATAACATACGTTATCAAGAAAAATTAAGCAACTTAACCCCATTAGAATACATTGTTCAAGCTGCTTAAAGTATTATTCTTATTTCCACTTTCTACTTGACAGTATGCTCTACAAAAATGACTCAAAATGAATTGTACCTATTTGAAATAGACCTTTTATAAATTTCGTTATTTTAACACTCTAGTATAAAAAACATTTCATTATCTAAAGAGACTTTTAAAAAATAATTCATTCCAAATCCTTGCTTTCAATAAGTTAATCTTTTAATATATCTGAAATAACCTGTAACGCTTGATCTAGATCCTTCTTAGTAATCCCTGCATGTGTTACTGCACGAATACGCCCGTGTCCAAATTCACCTATATTTACTCCTTGTTGATGAGCTTTTTGAACGAAATCATTCAAAGTAAATTTATTTCCTCTTAATTCAAATATAATAATATTGGTATGAATTGAATTTAAATCAATATTAACACTTGGAATCTTTTTTAAACCTTCTGCAAAGTATTGAGCATTTGTATGATCCTCTGCCAATCGATCTATCATTTCGTTAAGAGCCACAATCCCTGCTGAAGCTATAATACCAGCTTGACGCATACTTCCTCCCAGCATTTTTCTTATTCTTCGGACTTTTTTAATAAATATTGAATTCCCTACTACAATAGAACCTATTGGAGCTGAAAGACCTTTAGATAAACAGAACTGCACTGAATCAGAAAATTTAGCAATCTCTGAGGGTGATATATTTAATGCTACTGCCGCATTAAATATCCGAGCACCATCCATATGAAGAGGAATACCTTTATGTTGAGTATAGGCATAAAGTTCTTCTAAATACTCAAGTGGCAACACTGCACCACCACAACGATTTTGAGGATTTTCAATACAAACTAATGAGGGTAAAGCAAACTGAGGGTCCTCTAGATCATCTGGAAATGCCTTTTCTAAATCGTTAATTAATAAACGCCCGTCTCTCTGTGTCTGAATCGGTTCATAGACAATACCTCCACAAATGGTTGCACCACCAGCTTCATATATATATATATCTGATTCATTACCAACTATAGCTTTAGTCCCACGGGGACAATGTGCCATAAGTGTCGCTAGATTTGCCATGGTCCCACTAGGCATAAAACACCCTGCCTCTTTATTTAATATTCTAGCTGCTAATTTTTCCAATTCATGAACAGTTGGATCCTCACCATAAATATCATCTCCTAAAACTGCATTCGACATTGTTTTTAGCATTTTGTCAGTTGGTAAAGTAAATGTATCACTTCTTAATTCTATCATTTTAATCGCTCCTTTTTAATTTCCTACCATTATTTCTAGCTTTTCTATAGATTTATTAAGTCGTGCTTCCGTTTCTTCATACGAATTTCCTTCAACTATTACATAACCTAGTCGATCATAGGCATTTTTTGGTGAGATAACCTTTTCCCCTCGATTAATATTAATATTGACTTGGTTGACACCTTGAAGTGTTCTAACTTTTTCAATACCCCTAATATCATTTAATATTCCATCTAAATCAGAAACTATAAATTTAATTCCAGCATATTTCTGATAATTTAATATTGGTTCTTTATATTTCCCTACTGCCAATAGTAGTTGATATTCTAACATATCAATTCCTGTAGAAATTTGAATAAGTTTGGGTATCATTCCTCCAGCAAGCCTTGCATTAATTTCTATAATAGCGCAACCCTGAGGAGTAAGCTTGACCTCTGTATGAGTTGGTCCATTAGTTATTCCTACTGCTTTAAGTGCGGCTTCAACAGTGTTTTGAATTTCTCGAGTAACATCAATTGGTAACTTTGCTGGAAACACATGTTGATGCTCCACGAAGTGTGGAAATCCTATCAATTTTTTTTCAGTAATACCAACGCATATCCCCTTTCCCTCAAAAGAAAATATTTCAACACTATACTCTGGAGCATCAATAAATTCTTCTAAAAGGACTGTCTGTGCTGTTGCTTGTCCACGGGAATTCTTTTTCCATGATAAAATTTCTAAGGTTTGCTCTTTAACCTCTGCAACAGTTTTACAGAATCGTACTCCATTTGAACCACTATCATCAACTGGTTTTACAATACAAGGAAGACCAATAATATTAAGAGATTTATTTATATCTGAAATAGAAGTAACTTCTTCAAATTTTGGTTGCCTAACTTTACCCTCTTTTAAACACTTTCTTGTTTCTAGCTTATTTCGACAGTTACGTATCGCTTGTACAGAATTCCTGGGTAGACTATATTTATGCGCTAATTCAGATACAATTTCTAAATAAAATTCACTGGTGGTAGTAATACCTTGAATTTTATCTACTTCTAAATTATTATTTATAGTTTCGTATAAAATTTCAATGTTATTCGTATCACAGGTGAATATTAAACATTCTGCTTTTTCTAGGCCAATATATCGATCTGGATTATTAGTAAAAAAGACAGGTGAAAAACCACATAATTTAGCTTTATTTAAAGCTAGCATCCCAGTCCCCGTTGTATTAGCTTCAATAAATAAAAGTATGTTCTGCATTTCTTGCTTCTCCTTTCAAGGTTGCAAAAGACCATGATTTTACTACTGAACCATATGGTACTTCGCCTGGATTAACTGGTAACGAAAATACATCAATGTCTTTCTCCTTCAAATATTTATCATTAAAAATAGTATTAAAATATCTATCACCACGATCAGGAAAAATAGCCACGACTTTTGCTTCCTTTGATATTTTATGACTAAACCAACGAGAAACTGCATAAACCGAACCAGAACTATTTCCAGCAAATATTTTTTCTTTATGTGCTAACTCTAATGTTGCAGAAAAAGCTTCTTCATCATTTAACCAATGAATCTCATTGATGATAGAATGTTCTAAATTTGGTGGAATCAAACTATTTCCTAATCCTCCCTGCAAACGATAGGGTTGATCAGGTTGTCCAAATAAGACGCTGCCCACACAATCCACTGCTACAACATGCAAATTAGGATTTTTTTTTCGCAATTCCTTCGCAGTTCCACAAAGTGATCCACCGCTTCCTATTGATCCTATTAATACATCCACATGATGTAAATCCTCAATAAGCTCATTTGCTAATTCGCTATAAGCGTTGGGGTTTTCTGGGTTTTCATATTGACGTGACCAAAAGGCTCCTGGATAATCTTTCATGAGTTCTTTTAATTTTTCTAAACGGGCACTTTGCCAGCCTTGACTGGTCATTTTTTCTACAATATGTACCTTACACCCCATTGCATTTAATTTTGATAAAGTAATTGGATCAATACGTGGGTCAGTAACAATATGAACTGGATGACCTAAATATGTACCAACTAAAGCAACCCCCAGCGCCATCGTTCCCGAAGAGCTTTCAATAATAGGGACACCATCAGGTAATATCCCTTGTTTTTTTGCCTTAATGATTATTTGTTTTGCAACACGATCCTTCATTCCAAATGGATTCATCGACTCAAGTTTGGCATATACTGATCCTATCGAGTCTTGATCTAATTGAAGTTTAACTAACGGTGTCTTACCAATTGCTTGAATAATATTTTCAGCTAGCATACTTTTATCCTCCCTTCTCTTAGTTCCACGATTGGTAAATTGTGAATTTTTTAAATCTTTTACTTATACGTTCAGAAACTGTGTGCAACTGTTCTTTGTACTTCTTATTATCCGGTGAAAGCAGTATCCCTAAGCACGTTCCACTATGTGCCACAACAACTCCAAGCCCACCAACTTCTTCACATATGGAAATCAATTCATTGAGGGACTGTTTAGGTCTGAGTTTTTGATTAAGTATAGCACTTCGAGAAGCTACCTCACCAATAGTAAAGACATCTTGATTTTGAATTGCAGTAGAAATTGTACTTAATAATTCACGATATTCCATTTTATCTTCTGCTGTAAAAGGCTTAACAATTTTATTAAATTCTATAGTGTCTACTTCCCCCCCCTCATCAGTACTTACAATCGTCAGCGGTGGTAAGTTACCAAGGAATTTATGTAACTGTACTTTTTTATGATAAAAAGAAACTGTACCTTCATACATCACACCATCCGATGGTTCAATTTCAGACATAAATATTTGAAGTTGAGCAATAGGAATTTTAATGTCATAACAATCCTCTATTGCTCTAGCAACTGCTACAAGATCAGCTGAAGAGCTTGCTAGCCCTTTACCAGAAGGTATCTCGCTATTAATTACTAAAATTCCACCCTTGGGAAGGTTATAATAATCAAGAATTCGATTAGCTAACTTCTTAGCCTTAATTTTAAATACAGGAAAAACCTCTATTGTCGATTCCTTTGTTCGAACTGTAAATTTAGCATAAGAAAAGCGAGAAATAGGGAGTGTGACAAGAAAATCTACATCCCCCTCGGGAAGAACACCTTGAAGCAATTCACCAAATGTTCCAAAGGCTACCCCCTCTCCACTTATGACAGTTTTTATTGCTTTTTCAAGATTATCGCATACTTTAACAGCCATCACTTCTCACCCTTTGCTACAAAAATAAGAATCAATTCTTTCATACGCTTCCTTAACTTGTTTCTGTTGTAGACACCATTGTTTACGTATTTGTTTAATTTGTTCTTCTTGTACTTTAATTAATTTCATGACTTCCTTTGGACTAGTTGCCCCCGCTGTATTCTTTCCAATTAAATTTTGTTGAGGATCAAACGCCTCTCTTATTAAATTTTCAGGAATACCAATCTTATAACCTTGCTCCTGACAAACTTGCTCAAGCAGTTTATAGTTTACTTCTGATGGTTTCAATTGCTCATCCATAACCAGTACAATATAACGCCCCACTATAGCCTGTGCTTCTCGATAAGGAATTCCCTCATGTAGTGTCAAACAATTAGCTAGAGCAAAACCGCCAAAGTAATCATTTATACATATTTCTTTCATTCGTTCTTCTTTGAATTCTATATTTTCCATTACTGTGGTAAAAATCTTTAATATTGAACGTGTTGTTTTAAATAATGTAATTAGATTACTATTAGCCTCTTTAGAGACTTCGACTAAGTTTGTAAAAGCCGTATTCCTTTGTCCCATAATTAAATCTAAGTAATAAGTAGAAATATGAGCAGTTTTACCACGTATTCTTTCCAGAATAGTGAAATTTTTCTTTTGAGGCATTGCTGATGATATGCCCGAAAGCTGATCCGGAAGATCAATAAATCCATATTCTCCACTGCCCCATTGAATTAAATCTGTTACAAACCTGCTTAAAAAAACACTAAATGTGGAGAGTTCTCCCGCTATTCGTAGGGCCCACTCTCTTGAAGCAACTGATATCAATGCATGATTTTGTATATTATCAAAACCTAGCATTTTGGCCATAGTTGGGCGATCCCAATCAAGTTCTAATCCGGACATCGCACCAGTTCCTAGCGGACTCTTGTTAATTCTATTGTAAATAAATAAGAGATTCTTTAATAATTCAATAACTTGTTCAGTGACTGCCGAAAGATAGAATCCCGGGCTAATTATTTGAGCAGCTTGATAATGAGTATAACCTGGCATTAACATTGAGCTAGTAAGCTCCGATACGTGATGCACAACATCTATAAATTCAAATAAATCTTCAATAATTAAAAATACTTGTTCTCGTGCAAACATTAACTGAGCACATGCCTGAAAGTCATTACGACTACGATCCATATGCCAAGCCGGCACTGGTTCTGATATCCTTTGGTTTACAAATTGTTCTATAGCAAATGCTATATCAGACATATTATTAGTTAAATCTGCACATAATGTCTCCTGATTGATTTGATTCAGTAAATTAAATATTTCATCCACAGATTTTTTTTTTATTAATTTCATACGTTGATATTCTAGTAGCATTACTTTTTCAATTAGTATATATCCAGTTAAAAAGTAGTTAATTTCATAATTAAATTGAGGCTCTAGAATTTCCTTATGTAACAACATACTTGGGTTGCTTTTTATTCTACCTGTAAAGGTATTTTTTTTAAAATTCTCTTGCATCTGCATATCTACCAACCTTCCTAAAATTAATTGAGACCGATATAAGAATTAGCTGCTGTAAGACCATATCGCGAATTACACCGTTAAGTAATTTAATGCTTTCTTTATACTTTCTGCTAAGGTAATAACATGTGGTGGAGTATTTAAATTATGATGGTTTCCTGTTATTTCAAATACATGTAACTTACCTAATGTACGATTAGACCAATCTTGCGATTTAACCAAAGGAAGTGGATCTACAGATGAAGTCTCTGATACCTTATATAAAAAAATATCAGAATGTATTTTACCGATATAAGTATAATTGTCCTTTGCATATGCATTAGATACTGCAACTTGCATCTTTCTTTGAAACGTGATTGGATTCTCTCCTCTTGGTAATTGATTAAGCTCCTGAGCTCGATTCAAAATTAGAGATAATAGTTTTTCTTCATCATAATTTTGAGATACTACATCTTCCAATCCAATTGATGATGCTACCTGACTCAAAACTCGGATATGTGGTGGTTTATTACTAGTACTTATAGTAGTTGGAATAGTATCAATCAAACCTAAAAACTCAACTTTTTCTCCTATCATTTCAAGCTGTCGAGTCATTTCATATGCTACATTACCACCAAATGACCAGCCCGCTAATCGATATGGCCCATGCGGAACAACTTTTTTGATTTCTTTAATATAATGTGTTGCCATAGTTTCAATGCTTTGTAATGGTGTTTCATCAGATTCGTACCCTACTGACTGTAAACCATAAACTTTTTCTTTTTCCCCTAAAGATTTTACCAAGTGAAAATAACCGAATATGCCACCTCCACCGGGATGTATTAGGAAAAGCGGTCTACTTCCCTCTTGTCCCTCTTGAATTGGAACCATACAACTACTATGCGCTATTACTGTTTTACCTCTAAGAAAATCGCATAGCTCTATCACAGTAGGTTTTTTGAATAATATAGCTAGTGGTAAATCAATATCAAAATGCTCATTAAATGTAGCTAATAATTCTAAAGCCTTTAAAGAATGTCCACCAAGCTCAAAAAAATTATCAAATATACCTATATTTTTTCTCTGTAATATTTCTTCCCACAGATTAACCATTTTTAACTCTACCTGATCTCGTGGAGCTGCGTAACTATCATTAAGTTCTAGTTTATTGATATTAGTCTTTTTTAATAATCCTCTATCTATTTTCCCATTTATAGTGAGTGGCATAGTATCCAGTTTTTCGAATACAGAAGGTATCATATACTCCGGTAAATATCCCCTTAAATATTGACGCAGCTCATTACTTGATAACACTTGATCTTCTTTAAATGTTATATATGCTACTAAACGTTTATCTTTCGTTTTATCTTCTTGAATTAATACCGCTGTTGAATCTACTACAGGATGTTGAGACAATAATGTCTCAATTTCTCCTAATTCTATTCGATACCCTCTAACCTTAACTTGATCATCCATTCGGCCTAAAAATTCTATATTTCCATCTCTTAAATAACGACCTAAATCTCCTGTTTTATATAACCTTGCTCCCTGTCTTCCACTAAAAGAATCTATAATGAATTTTTCTGTAGTCAATTCAGGCTGATTCAAATATCCACGTGCTACTCCTTCCCCTCCAATATAAATCTCACCTTTTACACCAACTGGTACTTGTTGTAGGTTTTTATCTAATATGTAAATTTGCACATTAGATATAGGACGCCCTATTGGAACTTGTCCATTTATAAACGTATCCGATGAAACTTCGTATGTAGAACATCCAACTACAGTTTCTGTTGGACCATACTCATTTATTAATCGGGTGTTAGGTGCATATTTTCTCCATAATGCAGTATTCTCTTCAAAAAGTGGCTCGCCACCAATTACAATTGTATGTGCCTTTCCAGCAAACTCTTCTGGCTTAAGTTGCTGACTTAAAAGTTTTAAATGTGCTGGCGTTATTTTAAGTAAACTCAAGGACTTACTCCCCTTAATAATTTCACCAAATGCTTCAATATCAGCTGATTCTGGTATTAACGTAACCTCTTTCCCTACTAATAATGATGGGAATATACTTGTAATAGTTAAATCAAAGCTAAGAGAAGAATGGACAATCGTTCCTTCGCCATGTGTGACATCATATTCTTTAATACACCAAACAAGATAGTTAGTGAGACTATAGTGTTGTATCATGACACCTTTCGGTCTTCCCGTTGAGCCAGAGGTATAAATAACATATGCCAAATTATTAGATGTTACTTTACTTACAAAGTCATTTTTACTTTCTTGTAAAATTTCTTCCCACTGTCTGTCTAAACAAATTAAATTTTCATTCAATTGAGAAAATAAAGTGATTAACTTTTGTTGCGTTAATAAAAGTGACACTTGAGAATCCTTAAGCATATAGGCAATCCGATCCTTCGGATAAGTAGGATCAATTGGAACATACGCTCCACCTACTTTATGAATACCTAAAATCCCAATAATCATCTCACAAGAACGCTCTAAACAAATTCCAACTAAAACTTCAGGACCAATCCCCTGTTTCTTTAAATAATGAGCTAACTGATTAGCACGGTTATTTAACTCTCTATATGTCAATTTTTCCTCTTCAAAAGACACGGCAATTGCATCTGGAGTCTTCTCTACTTGTTCCTCAAATAATTCATGGAAACATTTTTCCTTTGGATATGGTGTCAAAGTATTATTCCAATTAAGTAAAGTATCATTTTCATGCTCACTCAATACAGGTAATTTAGCAATTAGTTGGTCTGGGCTATTTACTATCCCTAATAGTAGAATACAAAAATGTTCTATCATTCGTTCAATGGTTTTCAAATCAAATAAATCCATATTGTATTCAAGATACCCGATTAAACTATCAGTCTCTTCTTCATCCATAAAAGTTAGAGTTAAATCAAATTTTGCCGCTTCTCTATAAATAGATATCGATTCAACTGTTAAATCTGACATCGTTGCAGGTTTTATTGGTGCATTTTGATACTGAAACATTACTCTAAATAATGGAGATTGACTCATTCCCCTATCAGGCTTTAGCTCTTCAACTAACCTATCAAAAGGGTAATCCTGATGAGTGTAGGATTCTAATGCCGCTTCAAGAACTTGCCTTAACAGCTGTCGAAAAGTAAGATTTTCCGAAAAATTTGTTCTTAATACTAGGGTGTTTACAAAAAATCCAATTAAATTCTCAACTTCTTCTCTATCTCGATTTGCAATTGGCGTTCCTACTAGAATATCATCCTGCCCAGAATAACGATGAAGAAGGACATTATATGCTGCAAGTAATAACATATACAAAGTGCTACCTTCTTCTTTACATAATGACTTCAACTTTTCATTCAAATCTTTTGGGATTTTAAATTCGTATAAAGACCCCCTAAGGGATGGGCTATTAGATGGCGGTCGATCTGTTGGTAGTTCTAAAGTCGGCAAGTCTCCTCCCAATTTCCCCTTCCAATATGCCCCTTGTTTCTCTAATACTTCACCTTCTAGCCACTCACGTTGCCAAACTGCAAAATCTGTATATTGGATTGGGAGTTTAGGTAAAGGAGAATTTAGTCCCTTATTAATCGCTTCATATAATACGGTGAGTTCTTTTATTAATACCCCCATTGACCATCCATCTGAAATAATATGATGCGTGTTGACTACTAAGATGTGCTCAAGTGGATTTAATTTGATTAAAGTAAATCTAATCAACGGTCCCTTTGATAACATAAATGGTTTCTGAACTTCCTGTTTAGCTTTTTCAATTGCTAGATTTTCTCGTTCATCTTCCATTAAGTCTGACAAATCAATTATTGGAATAGTTAACTTTTTATATGGATTAACATTTTGAACAGCTTTTCCTTTTTCACTGGAAATGGAGATTCGTAGAATATCATGTCGACGTAAAATCTCATTGAGACTTTTCTCTAAAACTTTAACATTTAGTAAACCGCATAACCGTAAAACAAGGGGGTAATTATACACAGGACTTCCCGGCATAAATTGTTCTAGAAACCACAATCTTTGTTGAGAAAAAGAAAGAGGGAAAGTGTTAAATCCCTCTGATTCATTTAGCAGTATCTTCTCTAAAAGCTTTCTACGCTCATCATGTGAAAGAGAGTCAATATTATTATCAATGCTACTCATTTTTTGTCTCCTTTGTTTGCTAATAAATTTTGTAATAAAATCGTTACTTCTTCATCAGACATATTATCAATTTTTTTTAATATATGCCCATTTCTTTTTGGGATAATTTTTTCTATAGAATCTATTCTTTTCTCTTGATCTTTTTTCTCAATAACTAATTTTGCTAAACCTGCAATTGTAGGTTCTTCAAATAGGCTCCTTACAGATAGTTCAATATTAAAACCTTTACGTAATCGAGAAATTACTTGCGTACCCAACAATGAATGACCTCCCAATTCAAAGAAGTTACTATGAATTCCAATCTCATTTAGCTCAAGAATTTCACACCAAATCTTAGAAATTCTCTCTTCTACTTTATTACGAGGCGCTTCATACTCTTCTACTTCCTTACTTATTGACGGTAACTGCGGTAACTGCTTCCGATTTACTTTTCCATTTGGAGTCAATGGTAAATGTTCTAAATAGGTAATGTGTGTAGGAATCATTACAGCAGGTAAAAGCTTAGATATATAATTTTTTAATTCTTTTTTTGAAACTAAATTATCTTTCACAGGTACAACATACGCAGCTATGTTATCGTCTTTTTTATCATTTTTAAGATTAATTACTACACTAGACTTTACAGATGGATGTTGAGATATAATCGCATTTATTTCATTTAAATCAATACGTACACCACGTATCTTGATTTGATCATCGTTTCTACCAATAATCTGAAGATTGTTATCCCATCGATAGTATCCTCTATCCCCCGTATAATACAGCAAATCTTCTTGATCATCCCTAAAGATATTTTTAATAAATCTTTTATTATTTCCTTCTATATTATTAATGTATCCCAACGTACGGAATGGCGTGCGAATTACAATCTCACCCGGTTCATTTATACCGCAATTCATTCCATTTTCTGACAATACGAGCACCTGAGTTTCAGGCATTGGTATACCAATCGGCTGAATACCAGGTAAAGGATTTTTAGGAACTATATAAAAACATTTTGCTAAGGTTGTTTCTGTTGGACCGTATAAATTCACAATATTACCAATTTTATCTGATGAATTGCGCAATCTTTTTACAAGAACATCGCTCAATGGTTCTCCTGCAAAAAATATCCATCGTAAAACATGCAAACCTATATTGAGATCTGAATCTAAAAGCCATGATTGTGCTAACGATGGTACAGTATGAAGTATTGTTATTTTTTCACGTTCTAACCATGGCAATATATAGTCTGAACCCAAATCTTCAATTTTATCAGGTAAACAAAGAGTTGCACCTGATGTTAACGGTAAGAGAATATCTCTTAGTACTACATCAAAAGATAAATTAGTCAATTGAGCAATTCGATCCCTTGGCACAATATTAAACGTATGCATTTGCCAGTGTAGAAAATGACTTAGCCCTTTATGATTACCTAATACACCTTTAGGAATACCTGTTGTACCAGAAGTGAAAAATATGTAAGCTGTATCTGTAGCGGATAATTTAGGAAGCTGAACTTTTTTATAGTCACATTTAATCTCTGCACCTATAAATTCATCCATTCCAGTTTTAATACTTATTACATTTAAACTTGGAATAAATTTCTCGAATTCCTCCGTATATTCAGATTGATTTACATTCAAAATGGTTTGACATTTCGCTTCTTTCATCATACTTAATTTACGATTCATAGGTAGATTTTTATCGATAAGGAGTAATACTCCTCCACTCATAAAAACTCCCAGTATAGATGCAACCACCTCAAAACTCCGTGAACCAACTACTCCTACTACTTCTCCTCGTTTAACTCCTTGTTCCACTAGTTTTTTTGCAATTAATATTGCCCTTGAATTTAGATTCTTATAAGTTAACACCTGTTTCCCCTGTGATAAAGCAGTGTGTTCTGGTTTTTTTTCTGCCCAAGATTGGAAATATTCCGACACCAATGGATAAGTTTCCTCTGGTAAACATTGTGTAATATCAGAACGAATTGATTCCGATTGTGATGTTATAAGTGAATAATTAGTTATAGATTTTTCGGCATTTTCAACAAATTGTTTTATTAGATATTCCAGTTGCTTTAACATAATATTGATGAGTTCTTCTGAAAACAAATCCTCTTGATATACTAAATCGAATTGTACTCTATCTTGTTCTTCACCTATGTAAAGTGTAATTGGAAATTTAGCTAATGGCTTCTCCTCTTCAAGATAGTCTAATATTAAACCTGAATTTCCCCATGAATTTTGCTCTATATGTGAAAAATTATTATAATTAACTATTATTTCAAACATTGAATTTCGATTTATCATTCGATCTGGATGTATTTCTTCCACTAATTTCTCGAATGGGACATCCTGATGAGCGTAAGCTTCTAAAGAAGTCTCTCGTATAAGCTTTAAAACCTCTCTAAATGTCTTATCTCCTGAT